>JAGARQ010000047.1 GCA_017622175.1 Bacilli bacterium
ATAAATGAAAAAGGAAGTAAGTTATTACAAGAAGTAATAAGAAATAATTATAGTAATGTAGTTTTTGAAAGTATTGGATTTAAGGATGAAGAATTTTACTATGATTTTAAGTGTGATGAAGTAATTAGTGAAAATGATTTTAAAAAATTAGAAGAAGAAATTCATAAGTTAGATGATGAGTGTTTTGTGAGGTTACTTCGTATTAGTGGAGTTTATTTAGATGGAGACTCTAGTAAAGAGATGATTGTAAGAATTGTAGGTAAAGGTTTTGCATCAATTGATGAAGTTAAAGAATATGAAGCATTCTTAGATGATGCGAAGGAGAGAGACCATAGAAAAATAGGACAAGAGTTGGATTTATTCTGTTTTTCTGATTATGTTGGTCCAGGACTTCCACTTTATTCTCCTAGAGGATGTATTGTTAAGGATGAACTTCAAAGAGAGATTGAAAGAGTATGTCGTAAATATGGATTTCAAAAAGTTAGTTGTCCAAGTTTGGCGGATATTTCATTATTTGAAACAAGTGGACATGCGATGAAATTTAATGATGAATTATTTAGAGTTAAGTCACCTAAAGGACATAGTTTTGTATTAAAACCAGTACAATGTCCACATCATACTCAAATATATGCTTCTAAGCTTAGAAGTTATAAAGATTTACCAATTAGATATATGGAGTCTGATAAACAGTATAGAGCAGAATTACAAGGTGCTGTTGGGGGGCTTTCAAGAGTATATGCAATTACTGTTGAAGATGGACATTCATTCTGTAGAGTAGATCAAGTTAAAGAAGAAGTTATGAATATGTGTAACTTAATAAGAGATTTTTATTCAAGAATGGGTCTATGGGATAATCATTGGGTATCTTTATCAGTAAGAGACTTTGAACATCCGGAAAAGTATATTGGAAGTAAAGAAGACTGGGATAAATGTGAAGAGATGCTTAAGGAAGTATCTGATGAGTTAGAGTTAGATGCTGTTAGATGTGAAGGAGAAGCTGCTTTATATGGACCTAAGTTAGACTTTATGTTTAAGGATGCCTTGGGTAGAGAAATTCAAATACCAACTGTTCAATTAGATTTTGCTACTCCTAAGAGATTTGGATTATTCTATATAGATGAGAATGGTGAAAAGCAAGTTCCAGTTATGGTACATAGAGCAGTACTTGGTTCTTATGAAAGATTCTTAGTACTTCTTCTAGAACAATTCAAAGGAGTTTTACCAATATGGCTTTCTCCTGTACAAGTAAATATTATTCCAGTTAATGTTAAGTATCATGATGAGTATTGTCGTAAGTTGAGAGACTTATTAATTGAAGAAGACATTAGAGTAGAGTATGATGACTCTAAAGAAAATATGGGTAAAAAGATCAGAAATAGTAATGTTATGAAAAATCCAATCTCAGTAATTATTGGAGATAATGAAAGAGATAATAACTTAGTAAGTTTCAGAAGACTTGGAAGTGAAGAAAATATTTCTTTACCAATAGATGAATTCATTAAATTTATTAAAGATGAGATTAAGAAAAGATAAGAAGAAAACAGAAGTTTTCTTCTTTTATTTACTTATAGTGTGCTATAATATTTATAGTATTTAATTATTCAGGAGGTTTTTATGTTAAAAGGTAAACCATTTGTTAAATGGGCTGGTGGAAAAAGACAAATTATCGATAAATTAAAGAAATGTGTTCCAGAAGAATTTGGTACTTATTTTGAACCATTTGTAGGTGGTGGTGCTTTATTATTTGAACTATCTCCTCGTAAAGCAGTTATTAATGATTATAATGAAGAATTAATGAATGTATTTGAATGTATTAAAGATGAAAATAGATTTAGTAAAATGTGTAGTGAATTAAATAAACATGAAGCTAATCATTCTGAAGAATATTATTATTTAATTAGAAATGTTGATAGAGATAAAGCTAAATATAAAAAGATGGTTGATTATAAAAGAGCAGCAAGAACTATTTATTTAAATAAAGCTTGTTTTAATGGATTATATAGAGTTAATAGTAAGAATGAATTTAATGTTCCATTTGGAAAGAAAGTTAAAGTTAATACTTATGAAGGACAAAATTTAGGTATTATTCATGCTTATTTAAATTTAAATGAAATTGATATTTTAAATATAGACTTTGAAGAAGCTGTTAAGGATGCTAAAAAGGGAGATTTCATTTATTTTGATCCTCCATATGATTCTGAAACTTCTACATTTAATAGTTATACTGAAGAAGGATTTGGTAAGGAACAACAAGTAAGACTTGCAAGAGTATTTAAAGAACTTGATGAAAGAGGTTGTTACGTAATGTTATCAAATCATAATACAACTTTAGTAAATGAATTATATAAAGATTATAATATTCATGTAATTTCTGCTAAGAGAAATATTAATTCTAATGGTAATAAGAGAGGTAAAGTAGAAGAAGTAATTGTTACTAATTATATTACAAACTTTTCTGAGTAAAATAAAAAGAAGTGTTGCTACTTCTTTTTTTATTTTATAAATTAAAATCTTCTCCATGAGTTAATTCTAAATTGAAGAAACGTTTAATTTCGATTAATGCATTTTCTTCAGAGTCTGATCCATGGATAACATTTTCGCTTGAGTTTTCTTTGTTTCCGTAATCTCCTCTAATAGTACCAGCTGGTGCTTCAGCAGGTTTTGTTGGTCCCATGATATCTCTCATACCTTGGATAGCATTTTCTCCATAAACAATCATAGGTACTACATAGTCAGACATCATGAATTCTTTCATTCCTGGATAGAATGGTCTATCAGCTACATGAGCATAGTGTTCATCTAATAATTCTCCTGATAATTTTCTAACATCAAATAATTTGATTTCGAATCCTTGTGCATGAATTCTTTTAACGATTTCACTAGTTAAACCTTGTCTTACGCCATCTGGTTTAATCATGATATAAGTATATTGTTTCATAAGTTATTTTCCTCCTAAAATGAGTTTATATGTTTTAGTGTTTAGTGTCAATAAAAAACTACAAGTTA
>JAGARQ010000048.1 GCA_017622175.1 Bacilli bacterium
AGTTATTTCTATGGAAAAATTACTTAGTAAAGAAGGTGGCTTTTATGAAGCATTAAAAGCACACCAAGATGATGATTTCATATTAAGTGATGTTGTTGATATAAGAGAAGATAAACATGGAATGAGAGAGTTTAGAGCATTTGTTGTAGATGGAAGACCAGTAAATATTTCTAGAGTTCATGATTATTTAGTGGGAATTGTTAATCCTGACTTTGAATATAAAGTTATTGAAGTAATGGATTCTGTTAAAGATACAGATTTTCCAAGATGCTTAGTAATTGATATGTTTGAATATTACGATGAAGATGGTAAGGTACAAATTGATGTATTAGAATGTAATCCATTTATAGCATCAGGTACATATTTATATAATAGTGTTTTTGCTCGAAAAGGATATTTAAATCATATTCCAATGGATGGTTCTATGGATCCATATAAAACTATTCCAGATGAGAAATTGAAATATGGTCCAGTAGAAATGTATTCTAAAGATTCAACAATTAAGGGTAGACCATCTATTTGTTATGAACTACCTGGTGGATTTGCGGCTGATATAATTTCTTATTCAATGTTTGGTAAACCATCTAATGGAATGTTCTTACATTTTGAAACTAGTCATAATATTAATCCTTTAAATATTGGTCCAATTGATTTATCAACTATTACATGTGATGATGAATTGGATAGTGATGGTTCAAGGGATATGGATGAAGAAGCAAAGGCGTTAATTAAAAGAATTAGTGAAGCTAGAAGAGTAAAAACTGAAAGTGATGCTGAAGAAGAATAATTTATATACATATATTTAATGTAAAATGATGAAATTTGTAAAAAATTGTCTAAATATGTTGTTTATTTTAAAAAAATATGTTACTATTTATTTAGAGGTTGGCTCTAGTACCAAGAATGTTATTTTTCTGTAGGTCCTAGACATACTCACGCGCATGACCAACCTCTAAAAAAGAGAGAAACGAAAGTTTCTCTTTTTTTTGTTTTTGTGATAGAAAAATAAAAGTTTTATCGAATAATACTATAGGAGGTAGTAAGATAAGACTTTATGAAAATAGTATTACAAGATGGATTTAAAGATTGTGGTGTTTGTTCACTATTAAGTATTATTAGATTTTATGGAGGAGAAGTATCTAAAGAATATTTAAGAGAAATAACAAACACCACTAAGAATGGTGTAAGTGCTTTTAATTTAATTGAAGGAGCAAGAAAATTAGGATTTGATGCTTACGGTGTGTGTGGTGACATGACAAATCTAAAAAATAATAACTTACCTTGCATCGCACATTTACTTGTTAGTAAAGAATATAAACATTTTGTTGTAATATATAAAATTGATGAAGAAAGTAAAAAACTTATGGTAATGGATCCAGCCAAAGGAAAAAGAATTATGTCTTTTTCAGAGTTTAAGTTACATTCTACTAATAATTTTATATTACTTAAACCAATTAAAGGTATTCCATCTTTTAATAATAAAAGAATGGTTTTAAAAACCATTAGAAATATTTTTTATGAGAATAAAAAAATATTTCTTATATTGTTATTTTTAATATTAGTTTATTTTTTATTAAATATTTTAGTTTCATTTAGTTTTAAATATCTTCTTAAGTTTTCTATTGAATATAATGTTTCTACTAATATTGAAATAATATCTTTTGTTATTTTTAATTTATATATATTAAAAAGTTTTTCAGAATTTTTAAAGAACTTTTTCGTATTAAAAGTTAGTAGTATTATTGATGAAAAAATAACAATAAAAACTTTTAAACAAATCTTACTACTTCCATATTTATATTATAAAAATAGAACTACTGGTGAAGTGATTACTAGACTTAAAGATTTAACTATTGTTAAGAATTATTTAATTAATTTATTTTCTACAATTATTATTGATGGAATAAGTGTAATTTTATTTTTAGTTATTTTATTTAGTTTTAGTAAAACAATTACAATAATTATATTAGTATTGGTTTTGTTAATTTTGATTGTTAGTTTTATTAGAAATATTAAACAAAGAAAATTGTATTTAAAAGTATCTAAAGGAGAAGAGAAAGTTAATTCTTATTTATATGAAGCATTAAGTAATGTTGATACAATAAAAGGTGGACATATTGAAAAGAGACTTTCCGATAAGTTTTTAATTATTTATAAAGATTTATTAGAAAAAAATTATATATATTTAGTATTTGAAAATATTAGTAAGTTTATTAAAGATAATATAATGGGACTTTTAAATTTAGTTGTTTATTGTCTTGGATGCATTTTAATATTAAAAGATAAAATAAGTATTGGAGATATTATGTTATATCAGTCGTTTTTGATGTATTTTATTAATGGCCTTTCTGGAATATTAAGATTAATTGAAGAATACCATAATTATAAAATTTCATTAGATAGAGTAGAAGATTTATATACGTTAACTAGTGAAAAGTTTAATGGTTCTTATTACTATTATGGGTATTTATTAGATGGAGATATTAAATTTAATAATTTATCTTATAAGTATGGAAATAAGCTTATTTTAAATTCTATTAATTTAGTTATTAAAAGAGGTGAGAAGATTTTATTAACTGGAGAAAGTGGAAGTGGGAAAAGTAGTTTAGTTAAGATATTAATGAGATATTTAGAAGTTCCTTATGGAATGTGTTCTATTAGTGATATTGATATTAATCATTATCATTTAGATAATATTAGAAAAAATATTTCATATGTATCAAGTAATGAATTTTTATTTACAGATAGTTTATATAATAATTTAACTTTGGAAAAAGATGTATTAGACGATGAATTAAATGAAGTTTGTAAAATTACAAAAGTTAATGAAATTTTACAAAAAAGGGATTCTAATTATAAAATGATGGTTGAAGAAAATGGATTTAATTTTAGTAATGGTGAACGACAAAGAATTATTCTTTGTAGATATTTGCTTAGAAAAAGTAATATTTATATTTTTGATGAAGCGTTTGGTCAGATTGATATAGATAAAGAAAGAGAAATACTAAAAAATGTTTTTTTATATTTAAAAGATAAGACTGTTATTGTGATAAGTCATAGGGTAAATAATAAAGATTTATTTGATAGATGGATTAGTTTAAAAGATGGGAAAATTTATGAAGAAAAACTATGATAATTTTAATAAGTGTTTTATTTTATTATTTATTTTTTTGATTTATTTTTCCTTTTTATTTATATTTTTGTTTAATAAAAAACTAATTATTTTTAAAGTATTTAATGGAGTTGTTTTTGATAATAATAATGTTTTATTAGTACTTAATGATGATGAGTTAAAAATATTTAATAAGAATAAAAAGTTATATATAAATAATAAGAGTTATGTGTTTAATATTTCGAAGATTGATAATGATGTATTAGAAAGGAATGGTGATAAATATAATAATGTATTTATTGAAGTTAATTTACCTAATATGTATAAAGTAGGAGATGTATTAAGTCTTACTATTATGAATGATAGAAAATGTCTTTTTAAAATATTTAATGTAATATGGGATGGTGATTAATATAAAAAAAATTAGTGATGAAAAGTTAGAAAAAATATCCGGTGGTGGAATTGAATGGTTAGGAATAGGTGTTGGTATTGCGACATTAATAGTTTTTATTTCGGGTATTATTGAAGGTTATACAAACCCAGGGAGGTGTAATTGATGGAGTGTATTGATGATATAAAGTTAGAGAAAATATCTGGTGGAGGCACCACAATAACTGGTACATTAATTAGTGCATTTGGTGAAGTTTTTAAAATCTTTTTTGAGGCTGGTCATTCAGTAGGTTCATCTATTAGAAGAATGAGTAATAAAGAATTATGTCCAATAAAGTAAAACACTTTTTAATTGGTTGTTTCTTCATTATTTTAGGGATTTGTAGTTGTCCAATACTTTGTCGTTTTTGGAGATGGATATTTTATTTAGGTTTACTTGTTGGAAAATATTTGCGTTTTTTGTAAAAAAAGTAGTAATTTAGTAAAAAAAATATAAAAAAGTTGTTGAAAAATAAAGAATCATCTGATATAATTCTTTGTAGTTGAAGCGAAGGGAGGGAAAAAGATGGCAACTAAAGTAACTGTTAGAGGTAATTTAGATCAAGCTCTAAGAAAGTTTAAACAAAAAGTAGCAAGAGACGGTGTCCCTTCAGAATTCAAAAAAAGAGAAGCTTACGATAAACCAGGAGTAAGAAGAAGACTTGCTAAAAAAGAAGGTATTAAAAATTCTCAAAAGAGAAATCGTGCAAACAATAGAGATTATTAATCTCTATTTTTTTTGACTATATGTGAAGATTATGATATGATAACTTCACTCTTAAAGGGGGATATTTTATGAGTATGCATGATGTTGTTAATGAAAGATTAAATTATAGTAAAGAGATGATTAAACAAATAAATCATATTAATGGTACAAGTAGTGAGTTAAGTGATGTTTTGGAACTTGCTTTTGCAGGGATGCTTGCTCATTATGGACAAGAAGCATTAAATGAAATTTATGTGGCTTTTTTAAAGACAAAGTTTGTTGTTTGTAATGAACCAATTGAAGAATTTTTAATGAAAAAATATAAGATTTCTAAAAATGCTGCTAGTGATGTTGTTAGTCATGCACCTGGAACTTTTTATGAGGTTACTGGGCATGAATATATTGATAAGAATCATAGGAGAAAATATAAGTTTGATAGATGTGTTTATGTACAAAATGATGGAAGTGTTGATAAAGCAACATTACTTAGAAGTGTTATTCATCAAGTTAATCACGTGTTAAATTCAATTAATAATTCTGTTGTGAATGTTCAAGGAAGACTTGCTGCAAGAATGGGAATATCACTAGATGTTTTTGTATCTCGTGAAAATATTCATATTAAAGCAGAAGAAGCAATTAATGCTATGCAAAGTGATGAAATTATGAATGAAATATATGAGTTTTTATTAGTTGATATTGATAATGAGGATATTAAAAGAAATTTAGATGAAGTTTCAAGTTACCCTAAATATGAAGTTGTTGATGATTCTATAACAGAAATTTTAAGACCATTATATGAAGACGATTTCTTTAAAAATATTTTAGTTGATAGAAGAATTAGTGGAAGATTAAATGGTATAAGAGCAGAATTTGAATCTTATACTGATATTGGTAGTTATGCTACATTTTTAACCGCATGTGGTGTTGTTGCAAGTACAAAAGATGAAGAAGAAAAAGCAAAATGTATGGAAACTGCGAAACAATTAGTTAAAAAATATTTAGATGTAACTGATGAAGATAACTAATTGAATAATGTGTAAATTTTTTATATAATATGTACAAGGAGTGATAAAAATGGTAGAAAAGTTAAAACAAGATATGGTAGAAGCCATGAAGAATAAAGAAAAAGAAAGATTAACAGTTATTAGAATGGTTAAAGCAGCAATGGATCAAGAACATATTGATCGTAAAAGAGAAATTAATGATGAATTATTAATAGATGTTGTTAATAAACAAATTAAAATGAGAAAAGATTCAATTGCTGAATTTGATAAAGCAGGTAGAACAGATTTATCTGAAAAAACTCAAAGTGAAGTTGAGATATTAATGGCTTATTTACCAGAACAATTATCTTTAGAAGAAGTAGCAAAAATTATTGATGAAATATTTGAAGAAGTTAAACCAGAAGGTCAAAAAGATATGGGTAAAGTTATGAAAGAAGCAACTGCTAAACTTAAAGGTAAAGCTGATATGAAAGAAGTAAGTAATATTATTAAAGAGAAGCTACAATAGTTTCTTTTTTTGTTTTGTTTTTATATTTTTTTCATATACTTTTATAGGTGATGGTAATGCTTAGACGAGTATATGAATATGTAAAAGATGAAGAATTTAGATTTACTGTTTATAATGATAGAATTCATTTTATTAATTTTTTAAAGATTAATACTTTAAATAGTGATTATGTTTTGATTGAAAGTAATGATAGAAAGATTAGTATTAAAGGGAAAAATTTAATATTAAATAGACTATTAGAAAAAGAAGTGTTAATTATTGGAGATATTTATGGTATAGAGGTTATTTATGGATAAATATAAATTATGTATTAAAGGAAAAAATCCCGATTATTTTTTAAGAAAAATAATTGATAAAAAAATTAATATATATGAGATTGAAAAAGGTTTTAAAAAATTATGTATTGTTGTTGACGATGATGGTTATAAAGTTATAAAGAAAATTAAAACTAGTTATGATATTGAATTATTAAGTGTTAGTGGTTTTTTAAAAATAAAAGAGGTATTTCATAAATATTTCTTTTTTATATTATTTTTTGTAATGGGTATTTTTCTTAATATATTTTTAAGTAATATTATATTTGATGTTGAAGTTGTACATTCTAATAAAGAAGTTAGAGAAATTATTTATAATGATTTAGAAAAGTTAGGTATTAGTAAATTTAAATTTAAAGTTAGTTTTTCTAAAAAAGAGAAGATTATTAAAGAAATTTTAAATAAAGAAAAAGAAGATATTGAGTGGTTAGAAATAGAGGAGATTGGTACTAAATATTTAGTTAAAGTTGAACAAAGAAAATTAAATGATAATAATGATATTTGTAATAATAGAGATATTGTAGCGAAGAAGAATGCTATTATTTTAGAAATATTTGCGGAAAGTGGAGAAGTTATAAAAAAGAAAAATGATTATGTATTAAAAGATGAGGTTATTATAAGTGGAGTTATTCATAATAAAGAAGATATTGTTTCTAATAAATGTAGCGTGGGTAAAGTATTTGGAGAAGTATGGTATAAAGTGGATGTTTCTTTACCCACAAAGTATAGTGAAAGTAATAAAACTGGAAAAAGTAATTATAGATTTAGATATAAATTTTTAGATAAAGAATATTTGTTGTTTAATAAATTTGATAATTATAAAGAAGAAAATATTTTTGAATTTTCTAATAAATTATTACCTATTAGTTTTGGTTTTTCTAAATACTATGAAGTTATAAAAAAAGATATAATTTATACTATTGATAATTGTGATGAAGAGGCTTTAAAAATAGCTTTAGAAAAGTTATTATTAAAACTTGGTAAAGAGGATGTAATACTTACTAAAAAAGTTTTGAAAAAAGAGGTAAAAAATAGTAAAATATTAGTAGAAGTATTTTTTAAAGTAAAAGAAGATATTACTTCTTATAGAGATATAGTAATAGATGAGGCAAAAGAGGAAGGTGATTAATGTGTTAGGAAGACTTACTAATACAATACAAGGTGTTGTGAATTTTGCTTGGCCAATGGTTTTAATATCAGTTGTGATACTTGTATCTTTTAGATTAAGTTATTTATTTAAGAATAAAGAGAAGTTAGTTTTATATAAAGAATTATTGGGGTTAAGTTTTGTTATTTATATTTTATGTTTATTCCAAGTTGTTACATTTCAAGATAATGTTTCTTGGTCTAGTAATAATTTTATTCCTTTTAGGGAAATGTTTAGATATAATATTGGAAGTCGTTTATTTGTAAAGAATGTACTTGGTAATGCATTAATGTTTTTACCATATGGTTTCTTTATTAGTTATTATTTAAAGAATAAGAAACCATGGTTAACGTTAGTGTTAACGTTAATTGCATCTTTTTCAATAGAACTTGTACAAATGGTTATTGGTAGAGTATTTGATATTGATGATATTTTACTTAATTTATTAGGTGGATATTTAGGATATTTACTTTATTATTGGTTAGGTAGATTTTATGAGAAATTACCTAGTGTATTTAAATCAGAATTATGTTTAAATATTATTTCAGCAATTATATTAATTGGAGTAATTAGTTTATTATAGGAGGAAGTAAATGAGTAAAATTGAGATATTTAATCAATTAGATGAAGAAATAAAGGAATTAGAAACAGTAGAGAAAGTATTGCTTAGTGCGATTGAAAAAGAAAAGTTAGAAGATGTTACTTTTAATTTGATTATTGTAGATAATGAGTATATTCATGAGCTTAATAAGAATTATAGAGGAATTGATAGAGAGACTGATGTAATTACTTTTGCCCTTGAAGATGAGGATAGTATTATTGTTCCTGAAGAAGAGGGACGTAATCTTGGAGATATTTATATTTCTATTGATAAGGCTCGTAGTCAAGCAGAAGAGTACGGGCATGGACTTTTACGTGAACTTTCATTTTTAGCAGTACATGGTTTTTATCATTTACTTGGGTTTGATCATATGACTCCAGAAGAAGAGAAAGTTATGTTTGCAAAACAAGAGGAGGTTTTGGAAGAGTATGGGATTACTAGATAAGTTTAAGAAAAGAAAAATGGAGTATAATAATAGCCTTGATATAAGACGATTAGGAAGAAGTTTCAAAGCTGCATTTGAGGGGATTGCATCTACATATAAGAAAGAACAAAATATAAAGATTCATACAATTATTTCAATTATTGTTATTATTGGAGGAATTCTTTTTAAGATTAATTATATTGAATGGTTAGTTTGTTTAGTATTAATTGGTTTTGTTTTGATGGCAGAATTTTTTAATACAGCAATTGAATATGTAGTTGATTTGGCATCACCTAATATTCATCCTTTAGCTAAAGCGGCTAAAGATACTGCGAGTGCGGGAGTATTGATGATGGCAATTATTTCGGCGTTAATTGGTTGTGTTATATTTATACCAAAAATTATAGATTTTGTTGGAGGATTATTTTAATGAAAGAGAAGTTATTAGAGTTATTAAAAAATAGTTATGCACCATATTCTAACTTTCCAGTAGCAGCTGTTGTTGTTACAAAAGATGGTAGAGAGTTTAGTGGAGTAAATGTAGAAGATGCTAGTACAAGAGCAGGGACTTGTGCTGAAAGAACTGCAATATTTAGTGCTATAGCAGCAGGAGTTAAAAAAGGTGAATTTAAAGAAGTTAATGTTATGGTTTCAAGTGGAGAAATTGGAACACCTTGTTTTGTTTGTAGACAAATGATTTTAGAAGTTTTTGATAAAGATTCAATTGTTAGATGTTGGGCAACAGACGGTAGATATAAAGAATTTACTGTTAATGAATTATGTCCTTATCCATTTGATAGTGAGGATTTAAAATAATGAAGTGTGGTTTTGTTAGTTTAGTAGGTAGACCTAATGTTGGAAAGAGTACATTACTTAATAGTGTACTTGGGATGAAACTAGCAATTACTTCTAATGTTAGTGGTACTACAAGAAATGTAATTCAAGGTATTTATAATGATAATGATTCACAAATAGTATTTGTAGATACACCAGGTATTCATAAACCAACACATAAGCTTGGTAATTTAATGAATAAAAAAGCGTATAATAATACTGAAGGTGTTGATGTAATATTATTCTTAATTGATATTTCTAAAGGATTTGGTAGAGGAGATCAATTTATCTTAGATAAAATTAAAGATAAAGGTGTACCTATATTTTTACTTCTTAATAAAATTGATCAAGTTAAGAATAAAGAAAATTTATTAAGTGAAATTAATAAATTAAAAGAGTTATATGATTTTGCGGAAATTATTCCAATTTCGGCAATGAAACATGATAATGTTGATGTATTAGTTAATTGTATTAAAAAATATTTAGATGATAGTGAAGCTATTTTTTCAGAAGATGATTTAACTAATGTTTCAACTAGATTTATTATGGCTGAGTTTTTAAGAGAAAAGATTTTAGAACTTACTCATGATGAAATTCCACATACAGTTACTTGTTATGTAGAAAACTATGAAGAAGATGATGAAGTAGTGCATATTCAAGTATTAGTTGTTGTTGATAGAGATAATATTAAAAAGATTATTATTGGAAAAGGTGGCTCTATGTTAAAAGAAATTGGTACTAGAGCTAGACATGATATGGAAGAATTTCTTGGTAAGAAAGTATTCTTAGAGACTTATGTTAAGACTTTAAAGAATTGGCGTGATCAAGAAAAGTATTTCTTAGAACTTGGTTTAAAAGACGAAGATGAATAAAATTTGAATAAATTAAAAATTAAATCACCACTATATTAATAGAGGTGATTTTATGAGTTATGATATTTTATGGAAGTTATTTATTAAGACTGGAGATATTAAATATTATAATTTAATGCAAGCATTAAAGAAGAGTGATTAGATGAAAATAGAGAGTTTTGAGGGTATTGTTTTAACTGAAACTAATTATAGTGAATCAAGTAAGATTCTTAATGTTTTAACTAATGATCGTGGTATTGTTGGGATTATGTCTAAGGGATGTAGAAATGTTAAGAGTAAGTTACGTGGTGTAAGTAGAAAATTAATTTATGGTACATTTCATGTTTATTATAAAGAGAATGGTTTGTCTACTTTAATTGGGGTAGATTTAATTAATTCATTTTCTAAAACAATGATGGATTTAGAAAGAATTAGCTTTTCTTTATATTTACTTGATTTAAGTTATCAGGTAGTTAAACAAAATGATGATAATGAAATATTTGAATTATTAAAGGATACTTTATTAAAGATTGAAGAAGGTCTTAATCCGTTTGTTTTGACTAATATTTTAGAACTTAAATTACTTGATTATTTAGGTGTTAGACCTAGTATTGATGCTTGTAGTATTTGTGGTAGCGATAAAGGTATTGTTACTTTATCTAGTGATAGTGGTGGATATGTATGTAGAAATTGTTTTAATAATGAAGGATATGTATCTGAAAAGACTATTAAAATGATTAGAATGTATTATTATGTTGAAATTAAAAATATATCTAAGTTAGATGTATCTGATGAGGTAAGTAGAGAGATTAATCAATTCTTAGATATGTATTATGAAAGATATACTGGTCTATATTTAAAGAGTAAGGAATTTATAAAAGGACTTAATAAGTTAACTAATTAGATATAAGCAAGGATTTCTTGCTTTTTTTGTGGTTTTATGTTATAATATAGCCACATTTTGGGGGAATGGATTATGGATATGATATTTGTATTATTAATGATTACAATGCATGTATTCTTTTTACTTGTAAAAGAAGTATGTGAATTAGTTATTGATTATAGAAAGTTTTAAGGTGAGTTATGAATAAGGAAAGGGTAAAGAAGGGACTTATCAGTGCAGCTCCTTTTATAGCTGGTGCAGGAATTCAAATACCATATATATTTGATGATGGTGGATGGTTTAATCTTGCAATGTTATTAACTAATGCTGGAGTTGCATATATAAATTATAAAAATGGTGTTGTTAAATTTGATAGAGAAGCTTTTGTTAAGTCTCCTATTTGCCAGGAGTACTTAGAATTATATAAAGACTTTGTTAAAGATATTGCAACAGCATATGAAGAACTTGGGATAAATCCTGGATTAGAAGCAGCTGTTGCTTTTAGGTATTGTTTAGAAAATGGAATGTTTTCTAAAGATAAAACAAATAGTTATGCATTATTTGAAAATGATAATGATAAATTTATTGCATTTTTAGGTGGTAGAGTTGCCACTGGTAAACAATGTTGTAGACATAGTGCTTCATTGTTTTCAGATATTAATAGTAATATGAAGAAAGGTTTATCACCTAAAATATCTGTTTTTTTAAGTGATACTTATAGTAAGAAAATAAAGTTAAAACCTAATCATTTAGTATCTGGATTAGTACATAAGAATAAGAAAATGTTATTTGATAGCACTTCGTCTTTTAATAATGTGTTTGCGGATGGTCTTGGATTTATCCAAGATAAAAAAGTTAGAGGAAGAGTAGTTGCGGAAAATGTTACTGGTACTAAATTTAATTTTGTTAATGATGCATATGATAATAAATTACTTGCAACAGATACGTATGAGCTATTTATGGATTTAGAAAGTATTAAAGATTCATCTGAAATATTTGATGATTATATGGAAGCTATTTTTTCTATCGTAGGACATGCTAAAGACTTTAGTGATTTACATGAAGAAGAGAAACCAAAAATTTTACAACTGGCTAATTTAAGTACAATTGTTTCTTCTCATGGAAAAGAAATTGTTAAAGAAAAGTAGGACTTGACTTTAATAAAAAAGTTCAGTATATTATTAGAAACAAGTGATAAGTGCGATGACGGGTGTGGAAAGCCAAGAGCAGTATAAACAAGAGCAGATTCTTCTAGAATAAGTAAGGTGGAACCGCGGAAAATAATTTTTCGTCCTTACGTTATTCTAGAAGTTTTTTATTTATTATTACTTGTATATTACAAAAGTTTATTAAAAAAGGAGGAATAGGAATGGAAAAATTAACAATGGAAAAGTTAGTAAACTACTGTAAGCAATATGGATTCATATTTCAAGGAAGTGAGATTTACGGCGGTTTAGCTAATACATGGGATTATGGTCCATTAGGTTCAAGATTAAAAAATAATATTAAAGATTCTTGGAGAAAAAGATTTATTCAAGAAAGACCAAATGCATATGAAGTTGATTCAGCAATTTTAATGCATCCGAGGGTTTGGGAAGCTAGCGGCCACGTTTCAAGTTTCTCTGATCCACTTATAGATTGTAAAGGATGTAAGATGAGACATCGTGTTGATAACTTAATTGATGACTTTGATCCTGAAGCTAAAGCTGATGGTATGAGTCAAGAAGAAATGATGGCTTATATTAAAGAACACAAAGTACCATGTCCAAAATGTGGTAAGAGTGATTATACTGATATTCGTCAATTCAATTTAATGTTTGAAACACATAGAGGTGTTACTGAAGATGGTAAAAATAAAGTTTATCTTCGTCCAGAAAATGCACAAGGTGAATATACAAATTTCTTAAATGTACAAAGAAGTATGAGAGCTAAATTACCATTTAGTATTGGTCAAATTGGTAAAGCATTTAGAAATGAAATTACACCAGGTAACTTTACTTTTAGAACAATTGAATTTGAACAAATGGAATATCAAACTTTCTGTAAAGAAGGAACTGATAGTGAACTTTATGCATACTTTAAAGAATATGCTAAAAAGTATTTTATGGATTTAGGAATACCTGAAGAGAAATTAAGATATCATGATCATGAAAAGTTAGCTCATTATGCTAAAGAAGCATGTGATGTTGATTATAAATTCTGTTTTGGATGGGGAGAAATTAATGGTACTCATAACAGAACTAATTATGATTTAGGACGTCATCAAGAATATTCATCTACTTCACAAGAATATTTAGATCCTGAAACTAATGAAAAATTTATTCCATATATTATTGAATCAACATATGGATGTGATCGTATGGTTTTAGCAATTCTTGATAATAGTTATGATGAAGAAGTTCTTGAAAATGGTGAAACTCGTGAAGTTATGAGATTTAGTCCATATTTAGCACCATATAAATTAGCTGTACTTCCACTTAATAAAAAATATCATGGTGAAAAAGCTAAAGAATTATTTGAACAATTTAATAAATGCTTTATGACTACTTATGATGAAACTGCATCAATTGGTAAACGTTATAGAAGACAAGATGCTATTGGTACACCATTTGCAATTACTGTTGATGATGAAACTTTAAATAATGGAACAGTTACTTTAAGAGATAGAGATACTATGGAACAAATAGTATTAAAAGTTGAAGAAGTAGAAGCATACGTATTAAGTAAAATTAAGTTTTAATTAGAAGAGGAGAAATCCTCTTTTTTTGTTTTACGTTAAGTAATTAAATATTATTAGGTAATGTGTTTGTTCCATGATACAATTTAAGAGAGTGTAGGAGGTTATTTATGAGTGATACTTTGAAAGATGTTTATGAAATTATTTGTGGTAAAGTAGATTTTACTGAAGAAGAGTTTTTTAGTTTGTCTGATAAAGAAAAAAATGATTGGATAGAAGCGTGCCGTTTAGCAGCTATTTTATATGAAAATAAAAAAGTTGAATTATACAATGGTTATCGTTCAACTAAGTTAATTGATGATAATGGAAATATTGATTTAGCTGAATGTGTTATTTTGGTTAAGAGTAAAAAGAAATTATATGATGTTATTTCTAATGATCCTAATAGACCAGGTACTTTAGTTGAATTTGTATTACTTGGAGAAGTTGGTACTTCTGAAATAGTTAATCAAGCTATTCATAATGAATATAAAGAAACTGCTAAAGATATTAATGATGCAAAACAAAATTATTATTAATAGAGGTGATTTAATGAAACCTGTAATTGGTATTCCGCTTAGATATCAAAAGTTAGTTGATAATAGAGCAATTGTTTATATGAGTGAGAGAATGAGAAGAACTGTTCAACTAGCTGGAGGATTTGTGTATGCGATTAGTCCGGTACAAAATTTAGATAATATTCATACAAAGGGAAATGAGTTTCCTGAACTTACTGATAGTGAAAAAGAAGATATAAATACTAGTTTAAATATGTGTGATGGAATTATTTTTCCTGGTGGAATTAAATTTACTCCATACGATAGATATTTATTTGAAATGGCAATTGAAAAGAAAATACCTGTTTTAGGAATTTGTTTAGGTATGCAGATGATGAGTTGTTTGAAAAAAGATATTGAACTTTTTGATGTTGAAACAGGAGTTGATCATTATCAAGAGTCTGATTTTGAACTTTGTCATAGTGTAAAGATAAGTAAAGAAAGTAAATTGTTTGAGATTATTGGTAAAGAAGAAATTATGGTTAATAGTTATCATAAGAGGTGTATAGGCACAAATGATTTATTTAAGATAAGTGCTGTTTGTGATGATGGAATCATTGAATCTATTGAGTATTTAGGAGATAGTTTTGCTGTTGGAGTGCAATGGCATCCTGAAATTAGTTATGAGTTTGATGAAAATTCTAAGAAGGTAATAGATAATTTTATAGAAGTTTGTAAAAAACATAGTTTAGAAAGAAGCGTATAGTACTTCTTTTTTTATTTATAATTGATTTATCATATGTTATACTAAATTATAGAGTAGTGTAGGAAAGGGGATGTAGTATGAAGTTAAAAGATAATAGTGGATTTACTTTGATTGAATTATTAGCTGTAATTACTATTATGGGTGTTTTGATGATGATTGCGATTCCTGGAATTAATGGAATTATTCAAAATGTTAGAAAAAATGTTTATGTTAATGATGCTAAGGCTTTTAAAAGTGAAGTTCAAAAAGCTGTAATGGAACAAACTTGGTCAAAACTAACAGATCCGGATACGACATATTACATTCATATTAATAATGTAAGTGATAAAAAACCATCTCCAAGTCCTTGGGCAGAATGGAAAGATGCTTATGTTGTTGTGACTATTGGTGAAAAAGGGGAATTTAATTTTCATTGGTTAAGTGTAGATGATGCTGGATGGAAGATAGATTTGAAAGTAGCTGATAAGTTAGTAAAAAGTGATGTTTATAAATCTAATGTAAAAAGAGTTAATTATAGAGAAGCATTGGGTGAAACAACAAAGGTTGTTGTATTAGATGCGAATGGTGTATGGAGGGAGTTTGAACCTCATTTAGAATTGACTGGTGAAGAAGCTGATAAATGTTATAGTTATGAAAGATTAGAAGATAATACAATTACAATTACTTGGTATAATGATCAGTGTGGTAAAGATATTACACTTCCAGCAAGAATAGATGGCTATCTTGTAACAGCTATTCATAGTTATGCCTTTAATAATAAAGGATTAACATCTATATTTATTCCTGATACTATTAAAACTATTGGTTCTAATGCTTTTTCTAATAATAATTTAACTCAACTGTATGTACCTGAAAGTGTTAAAACAATTAATTCTTCTGCTTTTTCTAATAATAAACTTACTAATTTAACTTTAGAAGAAGGATTAAAAACAATGGGTGCAAGTTGTTTTAAGAACAATAGATTAACAGTTGCATTAGTACCAGGTACGGTTACTTCTTTGGGAGCATGTAGTTATTGTGATAATCCAATACCTAATCCATCGTTTTTATATAAACAAAATGGTGATTTAATTGATTATTCTTCTATTAGGGGATATATAGGAGATTTAACTGAATTTAGTGGTAAAAACTTTGTTATTCCTAGTGAGGTTAATGGTGTTCAATTAAAAACTATAGAATCAGGAGCATTTCAATCTATGAGTTTATCTGGATGGAACGTTGTTATTCCTAGTACGGTTACTTATATTGGAGGTAATGCTTTCTGGGGTGCCGGCATAGGTTCTGTTAATTTACCTGAAGGCCTTAAATATATTGGAGGATCAGCCTTTTATAGTAATAATTTAACATCTATTTATATACCTAATTCAGTTACTTATATTGGTAATATTGCTTTTGCAAGAAACTATATAACTGATCCTAATAGAATATTTATTTATAAGAGAACTGAAAGTGGAATTGATTATTCTACATTGATTGGATATTGTGGTAGAAATAGAACTGACGTAGTTATTCCTGGTGAGAAGAATGGGGTTGCTTTAAAGAGTATAGAAGGGGCGTTTCAATATTCTAATTTAAAAGGTACGGTTACAATTCCAAGTAGTGTTACTTCTATAACTACATCATCTTTTATGTTAAATGAATTAACTGATGTTATTAATGGACCAGATGATAATGATGGTTTACCAATTGTTTATGCAAGAAGGTCTGATGGTAGTTATGACAAATCAACTATTTTGATATATGCAGCTCATGGAGGTAGACATGTTGATATACCAAGCCATGTTGTAAATATTGGGTCGCAAGCATTTTATTATAGTTATATAAAAAGTGTTACTATTCCTGAGGGAGTAAAAACTATTGGTAGTCAGGCTTTTGCTTTATGCAAGTTGGAAGGAACTGTTACTATACCATCTACTGTTGAGACAATTGGCTCAAAAGCATTTGAAAAGAATATTTCATGGACTGACCATAATGCTGGTTTAGTTAAAATTGTTAATAAAACAGGAAGAACATTTAACTGGAAAGATATTACTGGAGGACCAACAGCTGCTAATTTTGAAACTGGTACTGTTAGAAACTGGTATGGTAATATTGAGGTTACAAGAGACTAGAAATAGTTTCTTTTTTTTATTTGTAATTGATATTTTATATGTTATACTTGATTATAGAATAGTGTAGGAAAGGGGATGTAGTATGAAGTTAAAAGATAATAGTGGATTTACTTTGATTGAATTATTAGCTGTAATTACCATTATGGGTGTTTTGATGATGATTGCGATTCCTGGAATTAATGGAATTATTCAAAATGTTAGAAAAAATGTTTATGTTAATGATGCTAAGTCTTTTAAAAGTGAAGTTCAAAAAGCTGTAATGGAACAAACTTGGTCAAAACTAACAGATCCTGATACGACATATTACATTCATATTAATAATGTAAGTGATAAAAAACCATCTCCAAGTCCTTGGGCAGAATGGAAAGATGCTTATGTTGCGGTAACTATTGGTGAAAAAGGTGAATTTAATTTTTTTTGGTTAAGTGTGGATGAAGCTGGATGGAAAGTTGATTTGCGTGCGGCTGATGATTTAATAAGAAGCGATGTTTATAAATCTAATGTAAAAAGAGTTAATTATAGAGCAGCAATTGGTGCAACAACAAAAGTTGTTGTATTAGATGCGAATGGTGTATGGAGGGAGTTTGAACCTCATTTAGAGTTAACTAGTGAAGAAGCTGATAAATGTTATAGTTATGATGAATTAGAAGATGGAACTATTACTATTATTTGGTATAAGGATTCTTGTGGTAAAGATATTACAATTCCAGCAAGAATAGATGGTAAGATTGTTTCTGAAATTAGAAGTAGTGCTTTTGAAAGTAAAGGATTAACATCTATATTTATTCCTGATACTATTAAAACTATTGGTTCAAGAGCATTTATTAATAATAAGTTATCACAGTTATATATACCAGAAACTGTTACTACTATTGGTAGTGATGCTTTTGCTAATAATCAACTTACTAACTTAACATTAGAAGAAGGATTAAAAACCATGGGAGCTCGTTGTTTTCAAAATAATCGATTGAGTGTTGCATTAGTGCCTGGTTCGGTTACTTCGTTTGGTGCATGTAGTTATTGTCAAAATCCAATACCTAATCCATCATTTTTATATAAGCAAAATGGTGATTTAATTGATTACTCTGTAGTTAGAGGTTATATAGGAGATATGACAGAGTTCACTAATAAAACTTTTGTTATTCCTAGTGAAGTTAATGGTGTTCAATTAAAAGAGATTGCAAGTGGTGCTTTTTCATCAATGGGATTATCTGGATGGACAGTGGTAGTTCCTGATTCAGTAACTGTATTTGGGGATTCAGCATTTAGTTATTCGGGTATTTCACATATTAATTATCCGAGTGGTTTAACAACTATTGGTTCAAGTGCACTTTATTATAATAATATTCATGAAGCTAATATACCTGCTTCAGTTACATATATTGGTTCTCAAGCATTTACTGGTAATCAGGTAAGCGATCCTAATACAATGTGGATTTATAATAGAACATCATCTGGAATTGATTACAGTAGAATTATTGGCTATGCTGGAGCAAATAGAAGAGATGTTGTAATACCTGGTGAGAAGAATGGCGTTGCTTTAAAAACAATTGATGGTGGAGCACTTCGTTACCAAAGCTTAACTGGTACGATTACTATTCCTGATAGTGTTACTAGTATTGGTTCTCAGGCTTTTGCATTAAATAATTTAACAGATGTAGTAAATGGTTCTGGTGATACAGAGGTTGCTCCATTTGTTTATTCAAGAAAATCTGGTGGAGGATATGATAAAACATCAATACTTTCTTATGCTGGATATAGAACTGATAGTGTAACTGTTCCTAGTTATGTTAAAAGATTAGAATATGGTGCGTTCCATTATACATATATTAAAAATGTTATTTTACCTGAAGGATTAGAATATATTGGACCATCTTGTTTTACTGTGTGTTCTTTAGAGGGAACAGTGACGATTCCTTCTACTGTTACTACAATAGGAAGTAATGCTTTTCAAAAAAGTATATCTTGGGATTCATTTAATGCAAAATTAACAAAGATTATTAATAAGACAGGTAGAGAATTTGATTGGAGAAGTATTACGGGAGGTTCTAGACCGGCAACATTTGTTTCTGGAACAGCACCTAATTATTATGGGAATATTGAGATTACTAGAAGCTAGTTTAGCTTCTTTTTTTTGACTTTTTTAGTGTTTTATGGTATAATTAGCCTACTAATTGAGGTGGGGTTTGTATGGAAAGAGTAAAAGTTTTTGAAACTGGAAATAAATTTGGTAATATGAATACACAAGCTAGATTTTATCCTGAGGGTTCAACTCAAGAAGAAAGAAATGCTTGGTTTTTAGCAAGAAGAATGATTGCTGGTCGAGAGTTTGGATTTGATGGACATAAAATGTTTATGGCTGATCAAGTTCATAAAAATGGTAGTTATTTTGAAATTACTGAGGATTATGTTGAAGCTTATCCTAATGGATGGAGTGATATTCCAGAAGATATATTAATTATTAGTGAAAATGTTCCAGGAGTAGTTATTGGTCATTCTGTTGCGGATTGTCCTGTAGTTATGATGGAAGACCCGATTAAAGGAGTTTCTGCAGTTGCACATTGTAGTGCTGAAATGATTGATAAAAGACTTCCTATGATGCTTGCCGATGCATTAGTAGATGCATATGGGTCTAATGAAGAAGATATTATTACATATGTAAGTGCTTGTGCTGGAGATAATTGGACATATAATACTTTTCCTAAATGGGCATTAGATAGTAAAATGTGGGAAGATGGTATTTATGAAGAAAATGGTATTTTTCATATAGATATGAGAAAAGTTATTAGAAAGCAATTAGAGGAAAGACATATAGATTTAAGTAATGTAACATTTAATATGGATGATACAATTACTAATCCTAATTATTATTCTAATAGTGCTGCTAGTCCTTATGGTTTAAATGATCCTAGTAAAGCTGGTAGACATTTTGCTGGATTGTTTTATCCTAAAACTAAACAATTAGTTAAAGAACTATCTAAATAAAGAAAAAAAGTGTTGACATTTGTAGTGTTGATGCATATAATATTACTAGTCGAGAAAAAAGGAAAGAGATTTATATCCACCTGATCAGCGAATAGCGATGGGTCAAATGCCAAAGTTAAATTATAAAATATTATAATATTACTAGGTAATTGAGCGGATATAAAGTTTATATCCGCTTTTCTTATTAATGGAGGTGTTTTTTATCGCAAACAATAAGAACGGCTTGTTAATCAATGAACAAATTAAAGCCAGAGAAGTATTAGTTATTGGTCCAAATGGGGAACAAGTAGGAGTTAAGCCAATTCAAGATGCTTTAACATTAGCATCATATGCGGCGCTAGACTTAGTACTTTTAAGTCCTAATGCTAATCCACCAGTTTGTAAAGTTATGGATTATAACAAATATCGTTATGAACAACAAAAGAAACAAAAGGAAGCATTAAAGAAACAAAAAGCTAATATGTCTGAGCTAAAAGAGTTCAGATTATCACCAGTTATCGACGTTGGGGATTTTGAAACTAAACTTAGAAATGCTACTAAGTATTTAGAGAAAGGTGATAGAATTAAACTTACTATTAGATTCAAGGGTCGTCAAATGGCTCATACTGAATTAGGTAAGGAAGTTCTAGAACGTTTTGCATCTCGAGTTACAGATTATGCGGATATAGAGCAAAAACCTAAATTAGACGGTAAAACAATGACTATGTTATTGGTACCAAAGAAAGATAAATAATAGGAGGAATTAAATATGCCAAAAATTAAAACACATAAAGGTACAGCTAAAGTTATTAAAGCTCGTAAAAACGACTATAAAATTGGAAGACCTGGAAGTAGACATAATACAGGGTCTAAATCACAAAGCGTAAATAGAAAGAATAGAAAAGGATCTAACTTAAGTAACGCAGATTACAACAGATTAAAGAACTTAATCTAATTTAAATAATTGAGGGAGGAAGAAGAAAATGGCAAGAGTTAAAAATGGAGCAGTTACAAAAGCTCGTCATAAAAAAGTATTAAAAGCTGCTAAAGGATATTTTGGTAGTAAACATAGATTATATAAAACAGCAAAAGAACAATTAATGCATTCTGGACAATATGCTTTCAGAGATAGAAAACAAAAGAAGAGAGATTTCAGAAAATTATGGATTACTCGTATCAATGCTGCATGTCGTTTAAATGAAATTAGTTATTCAAGATTTATTGAAGGATTAACTAAAGCTGGTGTTGAAATCAACAGAAAAATGTTATCAGAAATCGCTATTAACGATCCAAAAATGTTTAGCGAATTAGTAAAAGTTGCTAAAGATGGAAAAGCTGGTAAGATTACTAAGGCTACAGAAGTTGCTGGAAATGAAGTAACTATTGGTGGTAAAACTACTAAAGCTGCTGCTAAAAAAGAAGTAAAAGCTGAAGTTAAAGAAGAAACTGTTGATTATTCAAAAATGACAGTTGCTGAATTAAAAGAAGTTGCTGCAAGCAAAGATATCAATGTTGCAGGAATGAAAAAAGCTGAAATTATTGAAGCATTAACTAAATAATAAAAATAAACATATTAGTGGATTTGCTTATTCGTGCCTTAATGGTTATAAGTAGTGGAAACTAATAGAAGATAAGAAAAACGAAGGAGAAAAATATATATGACAATTGTATCAATGAATTATTTATTAGAAGCTGGTGTACAATTTGGACACCAAAAGAGAAGATGGAATCCAAAGATGAGAGAATACATCTTCACTACAAGAGATGATATTTATATTATCGATTTACAAAAAACAGTTAAGAAATTAGAAGAAGCTTACGCTGCTATGAAAGAAATCGCTGAAAATGGTGGTAAAGTTTTATTCGTAGGAACTAAGAAACAAGCTCAAGAAGCTGCTGAAGAATGTGCTTTAAGAACTGATAACTATTTCGTAAATGAAAGATGGTTAGGTGGTACATTAACAAACTTCAAAACTATTCGTTCAAGAATTAGAAGAATGGAAGAAATCGAAAATATGGAAAAAGATGGTACTTTCGAAGCACTTCCTAAAAAAGAAGTTATCCAAATCAAAAAAGAATATGACAAATTAGTTAAAAACTTAAGAGGAATTCGTGAAATGAAGAGAATGCCTCAAGCTATGGTTATTGTAGATCCTCGTAAAGAAGAAATCGCAATTAAGGAAGCTAGAATTTTAGGAATTCCAGTATTTGGTATCGTAGATACAAACTGTGATCCTGATATGGTAGATTACGTTATTCCAGGAAATGATGATGCTGTACGTTCAGTTAAATTACTAATTGGTGCTTTAACAAACGCTATCGCTGAAGTTAATGGAAATGAAGTAATTGATTACATTTCAGAAGAAGATAAAAATAAAACTGAAAAAGTAGAAAAGAAAGCTAGCAAAAAAGAAGAAGCTGCTGAAGTTAAAGAAGAAGTAGTTGAAGAAGTAAAAGAAGAAGTTGCTAGTGAAGCAGTTGATTATTCAAAAATGACAGTTGCTCAATTAAAAGAAGTTGCTGCTGAAAAAGAAATCAACGTTACTGGAATGAAAAAAGCTGAAATTATTGAAGCATTAACTAAGTAATTGATTTAATATAAGGTAGGAGGATGGGTAACCATCCTTTTTTTGTCTTATTTTAGTAAAAAGTATTTTAAAATTTATTTAAAATAAGTTATAATTATTATGGAAAAACAAAGAGGAGGATATATACATGTTTAAAGCAAGTGATGTAAAAGAATTAAGAGAAAAAACTGGAGCTGGAATGCTTGATTGTAAGAAAGCTTTAGAAGAAAATAATGGAGATATGGAAAAAGCTATCGACTGGTTAAGAGAAAAAGGTATTGCTAAAGCAGCTAAGAAAGAAAGCCGTATTGCTGCTGAAGGATTATGCCAAATTAAAGTTGATGGAAATACAGCTGTTATCTTAGAAGTAAACTCTGAAACAGATTTCGTTGCTAAGAATGAAGAATTTACTAATTTCGTTGATTATTTAGCAGATCAAATTTTAGCTAATGATGTTACTACTGTTGAAGATGTTTTAGCTATTAATGATGGTGGAGAAACTATTAATGATAAATTAGTAGCTTTAGTTGCTAAAATTGGAGAAAAAATCAGTTTTAGAAGATTTGAAAAAGTTACAAAAGAAGATGATTCTAATTTCGGAACATACAAACATATGGGTGGAAAAATTGGCGTTATCGTAGTAGTTAAAGGTGCTAATGAAGAAGTTGCAAAAGATGTTGCAATGCAAGCATGTGCTATGAACCCAACTGGATTAAATAGAGAATCTATTCCAGCTGAAGTTGTTGAAAGAGAAGCTAAAATCATTAAAGAACAAGTTATGGCTGAAGGAAAACCTGAAGAAATCGCTGAAAAAATGGTTACTGGTAGATTAAATAAATTCTATAAAGAAGTATGTTTAGTTGAACAAGCATTCATTAAAGATTCAGGAATGAGCGTAGCTGATTATGTTAAAAATAATGGTGGAGAAGTTCTATCAATGGTTAGAGTTGCTGTTGGTGAAGGTATTGAAAAACGTCAAGATAACTTCGCTGAAGAAGTAATGGCTCAAATTAATGGTTAATAAATAAAATTAAGGTGGTCGTGACCCGTAGGGTTGCGGTCATCTTTTTTTGTTTACATTATTTTGTAAAATATGTAATGATATTAATTTTCATTTATTAATGACATGATATACTTATTATGAAAGAATAGGTGATTATATGGAACATAGTAGAAAACAAAAATTATTAACAATTATTGCACTTGTTGTTGTAATTGCAAGTTTATCAATTGGTTTTGCAGCTTTTTCAACTACTTTAAATATTTCATCAAGTGCAAGTGTTAGTCCAAGTTCTGATACATTTAAAGTTAAATTTTCTACTAGTAGTGATAGTTTAGTTGAAGGTCCTGTTGTATCATCAAATAATACAATGACTACTACAAGTGGAGTAATTGATAATTCTTCTAATCCAACTATTAAGGGAATATCTGTTACATTTACTAGTCCAGGTGAATATGCAGAGTTTACCTTTTATGCTAGAAATGAAGGAGAGTATACAGCTTATTTAAATAATATTAATTTTTTAGGAGAAAAGGTATGTACTGCAGAAACAGGTACAACTGATTCTTTAGTACAAAGTGCTTGTTCTTTGATAGATATGATATTTGTTTATGATAATAGAACATATTATAGTGATACTCCAATAACAGGTCATTCTTTGAGTCCAAATAGTAGTAAAGAATATACATTAAGATTTGAGTATCCTGATTTTGCACCTAGTGCTGATGGACCTTTTTCAATTTCATTTCCTGATATAGCATTAGTTTATTCAACAATAGATGATTCTTCTTTTGTTCCTGAAAAAGTAGTTAAATTAGTAAGTGGTAATTTAAATGATCCAGGAAGTATAGTATCTATTGGAGATGAACAGTTCTATGTAATTGGTCAAGAAGATGGAAATGTAAAATTACTATCAATGTATAACTTACTTGTGGGAAATAGTGTTGATAGTTCAGGACGTGTAACAGCATTATCAAATCCAACAGGAATACAAGATGAAGATGCAAGAGGTGCAGTTTTTGATGAAAATGACGCTCCTATAGATTATCCTTGGATAGGGACAATAGCTTGTTTCCCAGACGACTATAAAGAAAATTATGCTTCTTATTTATCTTCTTTTGGAATAAGTTTAGACGAAATAAGAAATATTACTGTTGAAGAATTAGAAGATTTAGGTTGTATTTTTGATAATACATCTTTGACAGGTAATTGTAGTGCTGCTCCTGATTGGGTTTATGATACATCGTATTGGACTAATTCCTTTCCTGATAGTGCTATATATCCTTTAGCAGTAATTAGTAATGGAAAACTTTCAGAATTGGAGTCTTATAGTGCTTCTAATGTTTATGGTGTTCGACCAGTTATAATTATTTCAACATCAGAATTCTAGATAATTAGTATTTTATATAAGAACGATAATTCGTTCTTTTTTTCTATTTTTTTAGTCTATTAATTTTATTTTATTTTTGATATACTTATATAGAATAGAGGTGATGTCTTTTGGATAAGAAAGATGATTCTATTGAAAAGTTAAATGAACAAATTAAGAAGTTAGAAAATAGTCCTTCTGAAGAAGTTAAGGAAAAAGAATCTACTACTAAAGTATTTAGTGTTTCAACTGATACAAAAGTATTTGATAAAGATGATTTGGTTTCTGATGATGAAGATATTGAATTATTAGATGATTTAATTGAAACTAAGAAGACTGATGTTGTTGAAGAAGCGGTTAAAGAAGAAACTAAAGAGGAGTCTATTACTGAAGAGGTTGTAGAAGAAAAGAAATTTCCTAAGAAGAAAATGAATGGCAAAAATATTGCCATAATAGCACTTCTTATTAGTATATTTGTAGTGCTAGGGGTTATTGTTACTTGTGTTGTTATTTTTAGTAATAAAGATAATAAACCTGGTGTTGTAGAAGAAGATACTAAATTAACTGAAAAGGAAATGGAAGAGTTAATTATTAGTTATGGTGAGGCACTTGAAGGAGTAATTAATATTTATTATTCTAAACAAGGTGTTTTACTTGAATATAATGATGCGGTTAAGTTAGTTGATTTTGAAGAAGAAATTAATTGTACTGTTCATGATATTTATAAAGATGGCAAAGTTTATTTAGATAAATGTAGTATTAATGGTATTAAGACTAAGTATACTTATGGTACTATGCAAGTTGATATTGAATCTGAAGATGAAATATTAAAAGTATATGTTGAAAAAGTTGGTAAGAAAGTTAGTTTAGAAGTACCTAAAGGTGCTACTTATGATACTTATACTGTTCATTGTGGTGGTAAGTATAGTGAACCTGAAATTATTGGTGATTATGTAATTTATTTTGATAGTGATTATATACTTCATATGAAGAATTATAAGACTGATGAGAATGTTTTGAAAAATGTTTCTTATCAAACAATTTGGCCAATTCGTGTAAGTGAAAGTAATTATGATTCGACTTATTTATTAGTTAAGATTAGTAATTTCTGGGGTGTATACAACTATGTAACTGGTGAACAAGTTATTTCACCTATGTATACTGGATTCTTACCATCTGCTAGTGGAATAGTAGGTAATTCTAAAGCAGTTGTTGCAATTGCTAATAATAAGATTGTTGCTTGGAATGGAACTAATTATGGTGTAATTGATTATACAACTAATAGAACGATTATTCCGTTTGATTATGTTAGTATTACATTAAAGGGAAATGATGTATGGGCTCTTATGAGTGATGGTACTGGACATATATATGATACTGATGGTAAAAGGCTTTTAGAAAATAGTTATGATAAGATTTATGGAATGGCTAGTAGTGATAATATATTAGTTAAAGATAAAGAAAATATTAAGTTAATTAAATCTAATGGTGAAGTTGTATATGATTATGGTAATTTAGAAAAAATTGGTAATTTTAACTTTAGTATTTATTATCAAGATCAAGCAATATTCCAATTTTATGAAGGAGATAGTATTAATAATTGTGTAGAAGTTGTTTATAACACTAAGACTAAAGAGGGAAATACTAAGTCAGTAATATGTGGAGGACTTGCGAAACCAATTCTTTACTTATATCCAAAAGAGAAAACAAAAGTAAGTGTTACTTTTGAACATCCTGAGTATTTAAAAACTACTTATCCTAAATTTAATATTAGTTGGGAAGTAGTTGCTGATGTAGATGGAACATTAACCGATAAGAACAATAAAAATTATTATGCTCTTTATTGGGATGAGAAAAAAGTACATAGTGTTGATTTTAGTGAAGGTTATTATGTTCATAAAGATAATGCAATTAAGTTTTTAGAAAATAAACTTGATTATATTGGATTTACTGAAAGAGAAGCTAATGAGTTTATAATGTATTGGTTACCAATACTTGAAGATAATGTACATAGTTTAGTTTATTTTGAATTAACTGATGAAAGAGAAAGTTATAATAAAATTAATATTAGTCCGAATGTTGATTCTTTACTTAGAGTTGTCATTCATATAAAGAAAGTTGATAAAAAGGTTGATATTAAAAAACAAAGTTTAGTAAAATTTAAGAGAAAGGGTTTTGTTGCCGTTGAATGGGGCGGTACAACTTATTAGGAGGGGACTATGAAAGAGAAGTATTTACCTATAGGAACTGTTGTTTTATTAAAGGATGCTACTAAGCATTTAATGATTACTGGATATTGTTCTTCTACACCAGAAGAGCCTAATAAATTTTATGATTATGTAAGTTTGTTATTTCCAGAAGGTGCTTTAGCTGGAGAAAGTGTTGCATTATTTGATCATGAACAAATTGGTTCTATTATTCATATGGGACTTGAAAATGATGAGTTCGCTAATTTAAATAATATTATTAAGGAGTCTATTGCTAGTGATCAAGCGGCAGCTGCTGTACAACCTGCACCTGCTGCTAATGGTGAATTGCCACCATTTACTCCAGAAAATATTAATTTAATGTTACAAGAAATCCATAAGCATGGAGATGAATATAAACCAATTGCAGAACCAACAGCATTTGATGAGGAAGCAATTAAGAAACCTATGTTCCAATTACCTACATTAGATGGTGGTTCTAAGAAAGAGGAAAAGAAGGAAGAAGAGGAAGAAGAAGATACTTCAGACTTTAATTTTGAAGAAGAACCAATTGAAACAGAAGAAAAAGAAGTTGTTCCTGAAGGGCAACCTGTTTTACAACTTCAACCAATTTTTGAAGGTGAAGCTGCACCTAGTGGTGATAATAGTGCTGCTAGTGATGGTGGAATTATTGGTTTAACTAGATTATAATAATGATTTTTCTTTATTTTATAAGATATTTATAATATAATAGTGGTATGAATTAAGGAGAGATGAATTTAATATGGATAGCGACATGATTATGTTGGAACTTACTGAAAAAATGGATAAAGCAATTGAAGCTTTAGAAAAAAGATTTACTACTGTTAGAGCTGGTAGAGCAAATCCATCTAGTTTAGATGGTATTATGGTTGAATATTATGGAAGTATGACTCCATTAAAACAACTTGCTACTATATCTGTACCAGAAGCTAGACAACTTTTAATTAAACCATTTGATAAGAGTTGTTTATCTGCTATTGAAAAAGCAATTTTAGCATCTAACTTAGGATATAATCCTGGTAATGATGGAGAAACAATTAGAATTGTTATTCCTGAACTTACTGAAGAAAGAAGAAGAGAACTTGCTAAACAAGTTAAAGCTATGGCAGAAGATGCTAAAGTAACAGTTAGAAATTTAAGACGTGAAGGTATTGAAGATGTTGAAAAATTAGAATTACCTGAAGATCAAGAAAAGGGTATGGAAAAAGATATCCAAGATATGGTTAATGAATATAATAAGAAAATTGAAGCTTTAACTAAAGAAAAAGAACAAGAATTACTTACTGTATAGTAATTCTTTTTTTGTTTTTGTTAAAAATAGTGGTTTATTTTTAAAAAATGTGTTATAATCTACTCATATCGATGGTGATCGGGGAGTAGTAATTATTGATTACTTTATAGAGACTTTGTGGTTAGGTGGAAACAAAGAGGTATAAATAATGAATTCGTCCCGGGAGTCCTTACTAATAATAAGCGTAGCTTCGCGTTAAGAAGATTTAAGTGTATAGTAGCAACTATAAAATAAGGTGGTACCGCGAATTTTGTCGTCCTTATGTTATAGTTGCTTTTTTTGTTAGTAAGAAATATAAGGAGTGATATTATGAATATGGAAGAAGTAAAGAGTAGTTTAATAAGTGATTTAGAAAAAGTTACTGATTTAAAAGAACTAAATGACTTAAAAGTTGAGTATTTAGGTAAAAAAGGAAAAATTACTGAACTTAATCAAATGATTAAAGATGTTCCAAATGAAGAAAAGAAAGAGTTTGGGCAAAAAGTAAATGAAATTCGTACAATGTTTAATGACATTTATGAAGAGAAAAGACAAGCTTTTGAAGCGGCTATTTTAAATGAAAAATTAGCTAAGGAAGCCATTGATATAACATTACCTAGTAAGAAAGTAAAACGTGGTAGTAAACATCCTATGACAAGAATTACTGAACAATTTGAAGATTTATTTGTATCAATGGGATATACAGTTTACGAAGGACCTGAAATTGAAAGTGATGAAAATTGCTTCCAAAAATTAAATTTACCTAAAGGTCATCCTGCGAGAGATGCACAAGATACATTCTATTTAAAGGATGAATATGAAAACTTCTTATTACGTAGTCAAACTTCTACAGCACAAGTTCGTGTTATGGAAGAAAATACTGAAAAAGGACCAATTAGAGTAGTTTGTCCTGGTAAAGTATACAGAAGAGATGAAGACGCTACTCATTCACATCAATTTATGCAAATAGAAGGATTAGTTATTGATGAGAATGTTTCTATGGCTGATTTAAAAGGAACATTAGAATTATTCTGTAAGAAGATTTTAGGAGAAAAAACTAATGTTAGATTTAGACCTAGTTTCTTCCCATTTACTGAACCTTCAGTAGAAGTAGATGTTACTTGTTTCAAATGTGGTGGAAAAGGTTGCCCATTATGTAAACAAACTGGATGGATTGAGGTATTAGGTGCTGGTATGGTTCATCCTAATGTATTAGAAATGAGTGGATATGATAGTACAAAATATCAAGGATTTGCATTTGGTACTGGAATGGATAGATTTGCTATGTTTAAGTATGGTATTCCTGATATTAGAACTATTTATGGTAATGATATAAGATTCATCGAACAATTCGATAAAAAGGATGGTGAGTAAGATGAAGTTAAGTAGAAAATTTGTTAGTGATTATATTGATTTAGATGAAAGTTTAACTATTAATGAGATTGCTGAAGCAATGACTTCTGTTGGTAATGAATATGATTCTGCTGAAAAATTAATTAATTGTACTAACTTAACTGTAGGGCATGTACTTGAATGTGTTGATCATCCTGATTCAGATCATTTACATGTATGTAAAGTTGATGTTGGTAGTGAAGTTTTAAATATAGTTTGTGGTGCTCCTAATGTTAGAAAAGGATTAAAAGTAATCGTTGCTTTAGCTGGGGCTAAACTTCCTGGTGGAGAGATTAAAAGAGGAGTTATTCGTGGAGTTGAATCTAATGGTATGCTTTGTTCTAAAGCAGAACTTGGACTTGATTCTAAATTCTTAACTGAAGAAGATAAAGCTGGTATTCATGAACTTCCTGAAGATACAGAAATTGGTAGTGATCCAATTGTTGCTTTAGGATTAGACGATGAAGTAATTGACTTTGAACTTACTTCTAATAGAGGAGATTTATTAAGTATCATGGGTATGGCTTATGAACTTGGTGCAATCTATAAGAAACCTGTAAAAGAAGTTGATTTAAGCTATACTGAAAATACTGATGATATTAATAATAGTTTTAAAGTTGATGTTCAAACAGAAGATTGTCCATTATTCTTAGGAAAAATGGTTAAGAATGTTACTATTAAAGAAAGCCCAGAATTTATTAAAAATAGATTAATGGCTAGTGGAATTCGTCCAATTAATAACGTAGTTGATATTTCAAATTATGTAATGTTAGAAACTGGTCAACCACTTCATTACTATGATGCTGATAGACTTGGAGATACACTTGTTGTTAGACATGCTAATGATGGTGAGAAATTAGTTACTCTTGATTCGCAAGAAAGAGAATTATCTAGTGAAGATATCGTTATTGCTAATAAAACTGATGCAGTAGGTCTTGCTGGAGTTATGGGTGGTTTATCTACTGAAGTTGAGATGGATACTAAAAACATCTTAATTGAAGCAGCAATATTCAATAATGTTATGATTAGAAAAACTTCTAAGAAGATTTTAAGAAGTGAAGCTTCTAATAGATTTGAAAAAGGACTTGATCCTAAGAGAACATATCTTGCTATTGAAAGAAGCTGTCATTTACTTGAAAAGTATGCAGATGCAGAAGTTGTTGGTGGAATGTCTGTTTATGATAAAACAGATAAAGCTGATAAGAAGATTTCTGTTTCAATAGAAAAGATTAATAAAGTTCTTGGTATTGAAATACCAGAAGAAACATGTGTTTCTATTTTAAAAGATTTAGGATTTGAAGTAAGTTCTAATAATGGATTATTAGATGTAGTAGTACCAACTCGTAGACTTGATGTTAATATACCTGAAGATTTAATTGAAGAAGTTGGTAGAATCTATGGAATGGATAATATTAAAGGTAAATTACCAGTATTAAATGTTGTTACTGGAAGTTATGATAAAACTAAACGTGAAATTAAGAATAAGATGGTAGCTATGGGATTAAATGAAACTTGTAGTTATACATTAATTCCTAAAGAAGAAGTTCATAAATTTACAACTGATTCTTTCGAAGAAATTTATTTAGCTGATCCAATGAGTGAAGATAGAAATACTTTAAGATATAGTTTACTTTATTCATTAAAAGAAATTTATTTATATAATAAAGCACGTAATAATACTAATATTTCAATCTTTGAAGTAGGTAAAGGATTCTATAAAGAAGATGGTATTTATAAAGAAGATTTAAAATTAGCTGGTTTAATGACTGGGGATTATTATTTAGATATTAATAATAGTAAAGTTGATTTCTATACTGTTAAAGGTGTGGTTGAAGAATTACTTGAATATTTAGGGTTTGGTGGAAGATATAGTTTTGTGGTTGGTGGAATAAGTGATGAATTCCATCCAGGACAAAGTGCTAGTATTATTCTACAAGGAAAACCAGTAGGAGTTATTGGTAAACTTCATCCTAATGTATTAAAAGATAATGTTTATGTATTTGAAATTAATTTAGATAAGTTACTTTCTAATTATCCAAGTAAAATGAGTTATAAAGATATTCCTAAGTTCCCATCTATTTCTAAAGATATTGCATTTATTTTAAAGAAAGATGTAACTGCTGGAGAAGTTATGGCTACTATTAAGAAAGCTGGAGGTAAACTTCTACAAAGTATTTCAGTATTTGATGTTTATACTGGAGAAAATGTTGGTGAAGATGAAAAATCAATTGCATTTAAACTTAATTTCTTAGATCCAACAAGAACACTTACTGATGAAGAGGTTATGAATGTATTTAATACAATTATTACTAAAGTAGAAAGTACTCATAATGCAAAATTGCGTGACAAGTAAAAATAAAGACTTTAAGAATTTAACTTAAAGTCTTTTTTTATGTTATACTGATAATAGGTGAAGAGTATGAAGAAACTTAATAAATTACCCGAAGGTATAATTTTAAATGAAAAAGGTTATTTAATTAATAAAGATGGTAAGAGAGTTAATCTTAAAGGAGAAGAGTTGATTGAAGTAGATGCTGAAGCATTTATGAATGCTATGGAAACTAGAATTTTTTCAACTGTTTCATTTGTTATTGCTGGGTTTGCATTACTTGTTTTTTTTATAATTTTAATTAATAATCCTGAGTCTCCTCCTACAAGACAAGAATCAGCACTGTTTTTAGGAATTTTCTTTACATTTCTAGTATTAGGTATTTTATTTATAATATCTGGTAGATGGAAACATAAATTATATAAGGAACCTAAATTTGTTGTTAGTTTACCAAAGTCAGCGATTGAAAGTCTTACTGCAAGTGATTATATTGTTGGAACTGTATTAAATGAAAATACTAGTCTTGATAAAGATGGAGATGGACGAGTATTAATATCAGAAGTTTATACTTTAACTGAAGAAGAAGTATTAAAAAAACTTTTAGATAATGATAGTAATTTTACTGTTTTAAATTTTAAAGATTATGTTAAAAGTATATTTACTTTAGTACAAGATAGTTGGAGTGATAATGATTATCGTAGATTAAGAGCTTATGAATCTGATTTATTATATGTAAGACATAAACTTCGTATAGAAAGTATGATTGAAGATAATATTACTAATAAAAGAAGTCATATTAGAGTAAAAGGTGTTTTACTTAAAGATTATTGTATTGAAGATGAATATGAGACTTTAGTTGTTGCATTAACTGCGAAGATGGAAGTAGAAAATTCTGAAAATATGTATATGACTAAAGAAGGGGATTTTCCATATATTTTAAAATTTGTTAGAAAAAAGGATGTTAAAACTAATAAGAAAAAACATTTATCTACTGGTAATTGTTGTAACTGCGGAGCAGCTATTGATGTAGATGATAATGGTATTTGTAAGTATTGCGAGACATCAGTTGTATCAGGTGAAAATGATTGGATTTTAGCTGATATTAGAAACATTAAAATTCAAGGAATATAAAAAAGACAATAATGTCTTTTTTAATTTGAATTTATTTGTTGTTTTAAAATATCTATTAAATTGTTTTTTAATTCTTTATCGGCACCTTCCCAAATAAGTGATAAAAATACTCCAAGTCCTGGTAAGGTAACTTCATCATTTGATTCTACTGATTCTTCTATTGCTTCAATTAATGTTTTGTGATCGTCATTTTTAAAATTATTAATTATATGTTCTTTTATATTCATATTATTCCTCCTAAAGTTAGTATAAGTAATAATTTTTTAATTATACGTATATTTAACAATGTGTAGAGGTTTTCTTTTTTTTAAATTTATTGTAAAATATAGGTGGTGATTAATATGAAGTTAGATGTTGATGGCAAATATTACGACATTGTTATTGAGAAAAAGTCCGGAAACAGAAATACTTATATAAGAGTAAAAAAAGATTTAACTATTCAAGTTACAACTAATAAATTTACAACTAACAAAGCAATTGAAAAATTAATTGAAGATAATTATGATAAAATTTTAAAAATGATTGAAGCCCAAGAAACAAAGAAAAGTAATAATGAGGGTGGATTCTTTTATCTAGGTAAGAAATATGATATCGTTTATGCAGAATGGTGTGATATTTCTTTTGGAGAAGATAAAGTATTTTTAAATAGAAAAGTAGATATAGATAAATGGTATAAAGAACAAGCTAAAACTTTATTTCAAGAACATTTTGATGAAATGTATCATAAGTTTAGTAAAAGAATTCCTTATCCAAAACTTAAAATTAGAAAAATGAAAAGTAGATGGGGAGTTTGTAATATTAGAACTAAGGAGATTACTCTTAATTTAGAATTAATTAAAAGAGATACTAAATATTTAGATTATGTTATTGTTCATGAATTAAGTCATTTAATTCATGGGGATCATTCTTCGGCATTTTGGAAATTAGTTGGAGAAAATATGCCTGAATATAAAAAGTATCGTGAGGAGATGAAGGAATTTTGATGACGATTACAAGTTTAGAAAATGATAAAGTAAAAAAGTTTAGAAAATTACAAAAGAGAAAATATAGAGAAGAATATAATGAATATATTATTGAAGGACATCATTTAATTTTAGAAGCTTTTAAAAGAGGGGCAATACTTGAATTAATTGTTTTAGAAGGAAAAGATACTCCAGTTCCAGCTCCTTACAATTATTATAGTTATGAAGTTATGAAGAAGATTTCTGCTATGGATAATCCTCCTGAAGTTATGGCTTTATGTAAGATGCTTGATATTGATAATGATATTAAAGGAGATAAGATTTTAGTATTAGATGAGATTCAAGATCCTGGTAATTTAGGGACTATTATTAGAAGTGCAGTGGCATTTAATATTGATACTATTGTACTTACAGAAAATACAGTTGATTTATATAATCCTAAAGTATTACGTGCCACACAGGGAATGTTTTTTCACATAAATATCATTACTAAGAAGGCAATGGATTTAGTTTTACTTTTACAAAATTTAGGTATTCCTGTATATGGTACTGATGTATGTGGTGGTTTTGATGTTAGAGACTTAGAACCTGAAGAAAAAGAGAAATTTGCTTTAGTAATGGGTAATGAAGGTAATGGAGTAAGACAATCTATTAAAGAACAATGTACTAAAAATTTATATATTGAAATGAATAGAAATGTTGAAAGTTTAAATGTAGGTATTGCAGCTTCAATATTACTTTATGAGTTGGGGAGATAATTATGGATAAGGTTTATGTAGGTAAAGTTGTTTCTACTCATGGTATTAAGGGAGAAATTAGAATACTTAGTGATTTTGAATATAAAGATAAAGTATTTATTGTTGGGAAGAAATTAATTATTGATGATAAAGATTATGTAATTAAAAGCTATCGTCATCATAAGAATTTTGAAATGGTTACTTTAAATGATTATAATGATATTAATGAAGTGTTATTTTTAATGAAGAAAAAAGTATATATTTTAGATAGTGATCTTGAACTTTTAGATGATGAAGTACTTGATGATGAATTAATAACTTTTAAAGTAATTAGTACTGATGGAAGAGTTGGTAGTATTGAAGAAGTATTTTTTGCATCAGAAAATAATAAAATAATTAGAGTGAATTTAGAAAAGGAAATATTAATTCCTATGAAATCACCAATGATTAAAGAAATTAGAAAAGATAAAAAAGAAATAGTTATTGAATTAATTAGTGGAATGTAGGTGATTATATGACAATTGATATTTTGACATTGTTTCCAAATATGTATCAAGGTATATTTGATGAATCAATTATTAAAAGAGCAATTGATGAAAAAAGAGTAGAGATAAATATTCATAATTTTAGAGATTATACTCTTGATCCTCATAAAAAAGTAGATGATACTCCTTATGGTGGAGGAGCTGGAATGGTACTTACTTGTCAACCGATATTTGATTGTGTTAAGAGTTTAAGAAGAGAAGATTCTATTGTTATTTTAATGACACCTGATGGAGAAGTTTATAAGCAAAAACGTGCTTATGAATTAAGTAAATGTGGTCATTTAATTTTAATTTGTGGTCATTATGAAGGCTTTGATGAAAGAATTAGAAGTATATGTGATATGGAAATTAGTATTGGGGACTATGTACTTACTGGTGGAGAACTTGCTTCTATGGTATTAGTTGATTCAATAGTTAGATTAATGCCAGGTGTTATTGAAGAAGATAGTCATGTTAATGATTCATTTAATAATAATTTACTTGATTATCCTACTTATACAAAACCTAGAGTATATGAAGGGATGGAAGTACCTGAAGTATTGCTTTCAGGTGATCATAAAAAAATTGAAGAATATAGAAGAGAAATGAGTTTACAAAGAACCAAAGAGAGAAGACCTGATTTATTAGAAAAGTAGGTGAATATATGTATAGTTTAGTTAAAACTAAGAGAAAAGGAAAAGTTAAACCTAAAAAGTCATTAGTAGAATTAAGTGGTTTTATGATGACTTCGAAGAAGGGTTTTGTAGTAGCAGAAACATTAGTATTTAATTTAGAAATTATGAATAAGAAGTTAGCTAATGGTGTTGTTTCAAAACAAGTATTTAAAAAATATAATAGGTTAATTGCACTTTTAACTGAACTATTAATTAGTGATGATGATAGTGGGGATGCTTTTAGAGAAGCATTAAATCATATTGAAAAATTTAGATTAGAAGTAAAAATAAAGTATCGTGAATTTTTAAAACAACAAGAACTTGAAAAGATGGGAAAACAGTTAACTTTGTTAAAGAAAGAAGCTGATAAAAGAATGTTTGAAATTCAAGATGCATATTTAAATATGAAGTCTAGTGGTAAGGGCAAATAAGAGAAATTAGAAATAATTTCTCTTTTCATTTATTGTACTTATTTTAAAATTGTGATATATTCATATAAGATAAGAGGTGTGGCTAGATGTTTAAGAAGAATAAAGAATTGAAGATGTTAGCAATAGGTGCTTTACTTCTTGCAGTGTTTGGGGTTATTTCATCTGTTGTTGCGATGAGTACTGCATTAAGTATAAAAGAAGCAAATCAATTTTGGAAAGTTGATGTAACAGATGTTGAAATTGATGTAGATGGTAGTGCTAAAACTGAAGGCGTTGAAGTTAGTTCTACTAGTTTAAATAATATAAGTATTTATTTTACTGGTAAAGGTGAAGTTACTTATAACTTCAGAGTTAGAAATAGTGGAGCAGTCGATGCAATACTTAGAAATATTAATATAAGTAGACCATTATGCGGACTTTCATGTGATTGTCATGGTCTTAGTTATAAGTTGACTTATGAAGATGGTAGAGAAGTAATTACAGGGGATATGATTAATTTTGAAACTAATATGAAAATGAAGTTAGTTGTTAGTTATACAGGGGATACAAGTATAATGGTAAAAGATTTAGATTTAACTTTACTTTATGAACAAGCTTAGTGTGATGAAGGGTGATATAAATAATGAGAAAGGCAAAATCAAGAAACTTTATCTTAATAGTATGTGGTGTTTTAATCACGATGTTATTAGGATTAGTTTTAGCAAAGACTATTATTAATGTGTTAGATGAAGTTAATAATAAAAATTCTGATGAAGAAATAGAAAAAAACATTTTGTCTTCTTCATCAAAAATTAAATTAAATGGAAAAGGTAATTTTATTGATACTACACCACGTATTGAAAAAACAGCAATTTCAGAATTTAATGTTAGATTAAATGATATAAATGATGCAGTTTATTATTCAATTAGTTTTTGTAATATGAATAATAAAGAGGTTATGTATAAAGATTTAGTTGTAGAGGCGGTTAGTTGTTTTAATGATTTGGATATTGATAGTTGCAGCGATATTAGTATTGATACTTACGTTGCTAGACATAGTAAAAGATTAAATAAAGGTGATATAATTTCTGCTAATAGTTGTGTAGATGTTATTATAGATGTAAGACATATTGGAGAAATTCCATTAGAAAGAGAAGTATCTATTAGTAGAGTTGTGTTAGAGTTTGGAGCATTAAAAAGATAATACGAAAGTATTATTTTTTTAATTTTAAATATTGTTTATTTAGTAAAATATGGTATACTTTATATATGATAGAGGGGTTAGGCAAAAATATATGTAAATTGGGGTGAATAGCGATGGCGAAGAGTAATGATTTTTCTGGTAGAGTTGTTTCTAGTAGAAATAGAAATAAGAATAAAAATATGAATCTTCAAAATAAAGCTCGTGAGAGAGTTATTGCTAAACAAGAAAGAAAACGTAAAGTTGAACCAGTAGTAGAAGAAGTGGATGTAGAAGAAATCTTAAAGGATGAGAAAGTAGAAGTAAAAGCAATTGTTGTAGATACACCATTACGTGATAATGTAGTTGTTGTACCTGATAGAAAAGTAGTTGTAGAAGATGAAGACGATGATCCTAACTTTATATCTATTGATATTGATAAATTTAGATTTACTGAAAGTGATGATGAAGAATTTGTAAGTAAGTTTAAGTTTGAAGAAGAGGAAGACGAAGTAGTAGAAGAAGAGGAAGAATTAGAAGAATTCCTTGAATACGAAAATGTTGAAGAAGTTCCTTATGAAGAAACTCCGCAATTAGATAGAGATGAAGTTGAAATTGAAACTGTTTCAGTTGATGAGGAAATCATTCCTAGAGCTACTGATAATGTTGATATTAATGCTAGAAAATACTTTAGTTTTGAAAGTAGAATTATGTTACTTCTTACTGTTGTTATTATTTCATTCTTTATAGCTGGATTCTTTATATTTAAAGCAGTTACTTATACTTCAAAAGATGCAATTATTTATGATGAAAAGAGTAATGTAAATTATGAAGTTTGTATGAGTGATATAAATAGTCAATATTACACTGAAAAATGTGTAGAAAGTGATATGGAATATTTAGGAGATTATACTGATAGAATTCCTGTAACTTTTGATTATGAAATGGACTTTAATGGTTCAGTATCTACTAAAGTAAGTTATTATGTTGTTTCTAAAATTAATATTTATCGTGAAAAACATGGAAAAGTTTTAAATACAATGGAAGAAGTTTTAGTAGAAAGAACAGAACATGAAGTATTTGGTGATGAAACAAGTTTCTCTATAGATGTAGATTTACCATTTAAAAAGTATAGAACTTATGTAAGTAATTATAATAAGCAATATGGAGTAGAAGGTTATGCGGAACTTGAAGTAGTATTCTATGTTGATAATGGTAATGTTATTAAGAAAGCTTCTTCAATTAATTTACCTTTATCTACACAAACTTTTGCTTTAGATGTATTTGAAGTAAATAATAATAAACAAAATTTAACTTTAAGTAGTGAAGGATGGGCAGGTATTAATACTTCATATGGTGCTGTTGGAATAATCTTTGTATTATTTGGAGTACTTGGAATTATTAGACTTTCTAACTTAGTATTTAAGGTTATGGGTACAACTAGTATGTATCAAAGAAAACTTAATAAGATTTTAAGAGAATATGATAAATATATAGTAATTTCAAATGGAGATTATGATATTGATGGAAGTAAGAGATTAATTAAGGTTGCTTCATTTGGAGAGTTACTTGATGCTAGAAATACATTAGAAAAACCAATTGTTTATGTAAAAGTAAATAATGTAAAAAGCGAATTCTATGTAGAAGATAGTGAATCTATTTATAAATATACATTAAAAGAAGCAGATGTAGAAGGAAAGTAATTTCCTTCTTTTTTGTTTTGTAAAAAAATAATTTTGTAATATACTAATGTTATAAGCTAGAGGTGAATTTTATGAGTAAAGATGAAATGATAAATGGATTTAAAAGTATGCGTATTGTTGATAATTTCTATCAAACTTCAAGTTTTTTTCCAATGCCTACGATAGAAATATCTACAATTGATGAGAATGGTTTTACTAATATTGGGTCATATTCTTTATGTTTTCCGTATTATATTGCTGGTAAGGGATATTATGCGATGGTTTTAGAATGTAGAAATAGTTCTAATACATGTAGAAATTTATTAACAACTGGCAAATGTGCACTTAATTTTTTACCAGATGATAGAAAGTATTTCAAGGAAGCAGTTAGATTGGGATTTCCTGGAGATACACCAGAAGAAAAGATGAAAGATTGTATGTACACTTTAGTTGATGGTAAAAGGGCAATTGATGATCCAAAGGGAAAATATCCTAAGGTTGTTAAAGAAGCGTTTCAAGTATTTGAATGTACTTGGGTAAAAGAACTTGACGGGGCAGAAAATGATAAAGTGCAAGATGAATATCCAGGTCCATATCATGATTTTAATGGAATTACGTCAGAATTTGGGGCACATTTTATCTTAAAAATTGATAATATTTTAATGCAAGAAAAGTATTATGATACTATAATTAATGGTGTTGGAACATGGGGATTTCCGAGGGTTCCAGTTGATTACGGATATAGAGATTCTAAAAATTTCTGGTATACAAAGTTTAAAACACCAATTGCGATGCCTATTCCTAAGAATAAAGGTGTTGGATTAGATTCAGTTAAATATGCAGCTAGTAGAATTGATCCGGAAGTTAAGTTTACTGATGAAGCTTGTGCAATGTTAGTTAAAGTACCACGTCCATTCTTAAATTTAGTTTTAAAAGGATGCGTTAGTTGGGCTAAAGAAAATAATGTTTCACTAATTACAGAGGTAGAAATGCAAATAATTAACGATAAAAGAGCTAAAGAGAAAAACAAATAATTGCCAATAATATTATGATATTTTAGTTGATTTTTTATTTTTATTATGTTATAATCAACTTTGTCAAAGCGCGATGATCCGCTGTTATCTAAGTATATATTAAATATGATCATTGTTAGAATAAATTTAGAGAGGAGAACTTAATATGAATATTATTGACAAAATTAACGCTAAACAAATTAATCCTAATGTTCCTGAATTCCGTGTTGGAGATACAATCAGAGTTGACGTTAAGATTATCGAAGGTAAAAGAGAACGTATCCAAGCTTTCGAAGGTACAGTAGTTGCTAGACGTGGTGGTTCAGTTTCTGAAACTTTCACAGTTCGTAAAATGTCTAGTGGTGTAGGTGTTGAAAGAACTTTCCCAATGCATTCACCAAAAATCGCTGGTATTACAGTTGTACGTAGAGGTAAAGTAAGACGTGCTAAACTTACATTCCTTAGAGGTATGGTTGGCGGATACCGTATTAAAGAAAGAGGACAAAAATAAGGCCATGCCTTATTTTTTTGTTATTAGGTGAATATTATGGAAGAAAACAAGAATAAGAAGGTTAATCTTAAGAAAGCAATATTAGAAGTATTATCTTATGTTGCAATAATAGCTTTTGTTATATTATTTAAAACATTTGTTGCATCACCAATAAGAGTTAATGGAAGTTCTATGTATAAGACATTACATGATAAAGATATTATGATTTTAAATGAAATGGCTTATTATTTTGACGATATCAAAAGAGGCGATATTGTTGTTGTTAAAGAAAAGGGAGAACTTCTTATAAAAAGAGTAGTTGCATTACCAGGAGAAACAATTGAATGTAGAGATGGTGTAATTTTTATTAATGATAAGAAATTAATTGAAAGTTATACTTCTTCTGAAACTAAGGACTTTGAAAAGGTATTAGTTGGTGATAATGATTATTTTGTTTTAGGTGATAATAGAGAAGTTTCTTTAGATAGTAGAGTGTATGGTGCTTATAATAAGAAAGATATTAAGGGTAAAGCTAATTTTACTATTTATCCTTTTAATAGGTTTGGTGAAGTAGAATAATGAATGTTTATTTTGATAATTTTTCAAAATATAGAGATTATGTTTCTAATTTTGATGGAGATAGTTATATTGATTTAGTTGAAGATGTTCAAAGATTAGTTGTTCCAAAAGTAGGGGATGATGATGAAAAACATGCGATTGTTATGCATGGTTTTTCTGGTAATGGTAAATCTACTTGGATTAGAAACTTTTGTTTAGAACATCCTGAATATATTGTTTTATCAATGGATACAGTTGTTAGAAAAAGACAGGCAGAATTGGGTAGAAGAATTGAAGGGATGGAAATAACTGAAGCTTTTAGTAAGGCTTTTGATGAAGCATGTAGTTCTAGTAAGAAAATTATTGTTGATGGTAATTTCTTAAATTTACTTACTAGAATGGCCTTAGTTGATTCGTTTCATATGAATGGTTATAGTGTTTCTTTAGTAGATATTACACCAATATTTGATATAACAATTGAAAGAAGAATTATGGATGAAGCAAGTCGTGTTTTTGGTGTTAGAATAACAGATGAAAATGTAGGACTAGTGAGAAATCATCCTACATATAAACAAGTTGAAGCACATGTTAGATCTTTTCATGAACAAGAAAGAGCAAGTGCTAATTACGATGAACAAAAATTAGTTCTTGGTACTTCAATTGGAGTAGAAGAAGTTATTGTCGTTGGCAATGGTGAAAAGTACGATGGTGTTGGCGGAAAGAAGATGTAAGTATGTCAAAGATAGTTTTTTTAGGAGATTCTATTACTGAATATATGCCTTATATTTATAAGGATAAAGTTGGTAGTGAAGAAGATGAAGTTTTTTATCATGGTGTTGAAAATATTGGTGTAGGTAATTTTTGCCAATATTGTTGGCCGCGTGTTAAAGAAAAAGAAAGTGATGCAGATATATTTGTATTATTAATTGGTACTAATAACTTATCTAGACCAGATTGTGATTATGATGATAGAGAAACTTTTGATGATTTAGTTATGAAAATGAAAGAAATGATTAATGAAGTTGTTTTAACTGGTTCAAGATTAATTGTTCAAAGTGTTTATCCAACTAAATATATTAGAAGAGATGAAGAGATTCGTAAATTGAATTTAGAAGTTGAAAATTATTGTAATGCAATTGGTGTTGAATATGTAGATATGTATAGTTTACTTGAAAAAGATAATTTATTTAATGAAGAATATACTGATGATGGGATTCATCCTAATAAAAATGGGTATGGGCTTATTGTAAGTAAATTAAATAAATATTTTGTTAGTGGTAAAAAGAAATTAGTTAAGAGTGAGGATAATTAATGGAGATAGTAGAATACAGTGATAAATATTTGGAAGATGTAAAAGACTTACTTGTTGAACTTGAAGAATATATAATTTCAATTGATAAAGATGAACTTGATCAATTACATCCTGAGTATAGAGATAAGATGGCTAT
>JAGARQ010000049.1 GCA_017622175.1 Bacilli bacterium
AGCAGCTGGAGTTGAACCTCAAGCATTTGTAGATGATGTTGCAGGTGAAATTAAACGCATTTGGGATTTAATGAATACTAGTTATGATCGTTTTGTTAGAACTACTGATAAAAGACATAAAGAGGTTGTTCAACATATTTTCAAGAAAATGTATGAAAAAGGAGATATTTATAAAGGTGAATATAAAGGACTTTATTGTACTCCTTGTGAATCATTTTGGACAGAATCACAATTAGTTGATGGAAAGTGTCCTGATTGTGGACGTGATGTTCATGAACAAAGTGAAGAAGCTTATTTCTTTAAATTGAGTAATTATCAAGAAAAATTAGAAAAGTATATTGAAGAACATCCTGATTTTATTCAACCAGTTGCTCGTAAGAATGAAATGTTAAATAATTTCATTAAACCAGGACTACAAGATTTATGTGTTTCACGTACAACATTAAAATGGGGAATTCCTGTTGATTTTGATCCAAAACATGTTGTTTATGTTTGGTTAGATGCTTTAACTAACTATATTACTAATATTGGTTATGATGTTGATAATGAAAATGATGAATTTAAAAAACTTTGGCCAGCAGATTTACATTTAATTGGAAAAGACATTATTCGTTTCCATACTATTTATTGGCCATGTTTCTTATGGTCTTTAGATTTAGAATTACCTAAAAAGGTATTTGGTCATCCTTGGTTATTAACAAGTAGTGATAAAATGAGCAAGTCTAAGGGTAATGTTATTTATGCTGATGATCTTGTTGATAAGTTTGGCTTAGATGCTGTTAGATTTTATTTATTACATGAAATTCCTTTTGCGAGTGATGGTAACATTACATATGATTTATTAATTGAAAGAATTAACGGAGAACTTGCTAATGTATTGGGTAACTTAGTTCAAAGAACAATATCTATGGGAAATAAATATTTTGAAGGTAAAGTAACTAATAAGAAAGTAAGCGGAGAAGTTGATGAAGCATTTATAAATAGTATTAATGCGCTTGATGGTCTTGTTACTGCTAAGATGGATGAGTTACAAGTAGCTGATGCTATTACTGAAATCTTTAATGTATTACGTGCTTCTAATAAGTATATTGACGATACAATGCCATGGGCTTTAGCTAAAGATGAAAGTCAACAAGATAGATTAGAAACAGTTTTATATCATTTACTTGAATCTATTAGAGTATGTGGTTCTATGCTAGAAGCATTTATGCCTGATACAAGTGCTAGTATTTTAAGTCAAATTAATAGTAATGATAAAACTTATACATTTAACGATAATAATTCTTATGAATTAGGACAACCTAGTGCTTTATTCCAAAGAATTGATCGTGATAAATTTATTGCTGAGAATAATTTAGAAGTGTAAAGTTTTTGCCAAAGACTAAAAAAAGTATATGGATTTATTTGATTCATATACTTTTTTTGTTATAGTAATATTGTAGTACATCGGAGGATTTATGACTAATGAGAAAAGTAGTGTAGTGTCTGTAGATGTAGTTTATTTAGTTATTATAATGTTGCTTACATTATGTTTTTTGGGTGCAAAAAATGTCGTGGATTTACTTTTTTTGGTGGTAGTGACATTTTATTATATTAGAATTAAAGTTTATCGCTACCAAAAGTACCATTAATGTGGTATTTTTATTTTGGAGGTATTTTTATGTTTATAGATACACATTGCCATTTATCGTATGAAGATTATGCTGATATTGATTTAGTTATTAAAGAAAATAGAGAAGCAGGGGTAAAAAAAATAATCATTTCTGGTTGTAGTGAAAGTTGGATTGAAGAGTCATTAAAACTATCAAGGTTATATGATGATATATTTGTTACATTAGGTTACCATCCTTCGGAAGTTGGAACTGTAACTGAGGATATGTTGTTAGATTTAAGAAAACAATTATTGGATGATAAGGTTGTTGGTTTAGGAGAAATTGGTTTAGATTATTATTATGGAAAAGATAATAAGGATGAACAATTGGAATTATTTGAAAAACAATTAAAAATTGCGGAAGATATGAATTTAATGGTTGTTATACATAGTAGAGATGCTACAGAAGATACTATTAATTGTTTAAAGAAATATAATGTTAAGGGTGTTATTCATTGTTTTAGCGGAAGTATTGAAACTGCTAAAATATATGTTTCTATGGGATATAAGCTAGGTATTGGTGGAGTTATAACTTTTAAAAATAGCAAGTTATCAGAAGTTGTGAAAGCGGTTGGACTTAATAATATTGTATTAGAGACTGATGCTCCGTATTTGGCGCCAACTCCATATCGCGGTCAACAGAATAGTTCAAAAAATATTCCAATAATAGCAGAATTTATTGCTAATTTAATGGATGTTTCTATTAGTGAAGTAGCAAGCATTACTACAAAAAATGCTTGTGAATTATTTGACTTGAATTAGTATTTATGATACCCTTTAGGTAATAATAAACTAGGATGGTGGGGTATGAAGAAGTTTATAAATATTTTTAGTACTTATTTTTTACCGGTTATTGTGATAGGAACTGTTGTTATAATTTGTATTTTGTTTTTATTAGCTAATTTACCATATGATAATAATGCTATTAATGTAGAGTTAGATAGACAAAAAGTTGTTGTTAGTAATGGTATTTTAATGAGTGATGACCTTGGAAAGAAAATTTCTATTGATAATACAATTGATGGAACCACTGGCTATGTTGATTTTAATATAGAATCAAAGGTAGACGGAAAGGTTAAATATGAAATTGTATTAGTAAAAGAAGATAGTGAACCAGAAATAGATATGAAATTTGTTAAAGTTCATTTAACTGATATTAATGATAATGATTTAAAAAATAATAAATTATCAAAGATACCTACTTATTATGATTTAAGAGTATCGGATACTGATCCTAGTGGTAAAGTAGTATATTCTGGTTATTTAAAAGATAAGGAAAATCAGTCTTTTAGATTACGTATGTGGGTTTCTGATACATATGAAATTATTGCTGAGAAAAAAATATTTGCTGTAAAATTAAAAGTAAATGTTAAGTAGGAGGTAGTATGGAGAATAAAAAGGGTATTTCAAAGGGAGTTTTATTTAGTTCATTGATTATAATTTTACTTGTTGTGGGTATTGTTGTTGGAGCATTTTATATTCATAATAATCAACCTGTTGATGTAATTGAAGAAAATTTAACTGGTGGGGATATTTCATTAACATATAGTGATGAAGAAAATTTGTTTGTAATAGAGAATGCAATTCCAACTAGTGATATAGTTGGTACAAAATATGATAGTGCTGAATTATTTTTTGATTTTACTGTTAAAACAGAATTAGAAGATGCAAATTCAATTTCTTATGATGTTATTTTAGTAAGAGATGATATTTCATCAACATCAAAAAATGAGAACATTAAAATATATTTAGAAAAAGAAACTAATGGATCTTATGTTAAGGTTATTGAACCGACAATATTTAATGTAAATTTAAAAGATGAGGAATTAGGCGAAAATGCTATGAAAGTTTATACTCATAGTAAGAGTAAGAGCGGTAGTGATAATTATCGTTTAAGAATGTGGATTTCTGATACAGCTGTATTTAATGCTGGTGAAATTCAAAATTTTGGTGTAAAAGTTGCTATAAAAGGTTCTGCTAAATAAATAATAAAACGTGTCAAGCACGTTTTTTTATTTTATATTTATAGTTTTTTTTTTAAATACATATTATAATTTGGTTATGATAGGTGGTGATTAAATGGAAATGCATGTAATTGATAGAAAAGAAAAAATTAGAAAAATTGGTAAGGCTTCTAAACTTTTACTTAGAGCTTGTTTAATTACTGTATTTGTAATTTTGTTGTCACTTTTTGGTTTTATGGCAGTTTGTTGGGGAGATTCTTTATATAATGAGAGCAAAGGTATTTCTAAAAATCCTTTATTTAATGCTTATGTTGTTATTACTGAAAGTATGGTTCCAACAATTAATGTTAATGATGCTATAGTAGTAAAAAGAGTTAAAAATAATTCTTTAGATATAGGTGATATTATTACTTTTTCGTCTAATGATATGTATTTTAAAGGCTTAACTGTTACTCATAGAGTGGTTGGTAAACAATTGGGATTAGATGGAAATTATTTTTATAGAACTAAAGGAGATAATAATGCTTTAGAAGACACTGCCTTAGTTGATTCGAGTAGTATTTATGGAAAGGTTGTTATAAGGTTACCAAAGGTTGGTTATGTCCAGTCTTTTGTATCTTCACCATTTGGGTTTATTATTTCAATTATTATACCTGTATTATTAGTGATTATTTATGAATTTTGGCGCGTAACTAGAGTAATTAAGCATGAATATAAGAAAATTGAAATTTTATAAAGGAAAATTTACTATTAATTTTTCTTTTTTTATATTATAATATGGGCGAAGTGGTGATATTATGGAAAAATATGATGTTAAGTTTAAAAAGAAATTTGGACAAAATTTTTTAAAAGATGTTAATGTTGTTAAAAAGATAGTTAATTGTGCCAATATAGATGATGATTCGTTAGTGATTGAAGTTGGGCCAGGTGGAGCAATTATGACAAGGGAGCTTGCAGGGGTTGCAAAACAGGTTTTGGCTTATGAAATTGATACTGAACTTGAAGAAGAATTATCAAAGAGACTTGATGGATGTGATAATGTTGATGTCGTTTTTCAAGATTTTTTAACATCTAATTTGATTGAAGATGTTTTACAGTATAGTTTTAAACATTTATATTTTGTTAGTAATGTTCCTTATTATATAACTACTCCAATTTTAATGAAACTTGTAGAAAGTGGATTAAATTTTGAAAAGATTGTTATGATGGTACAAAAAGAAGTTGGTGATAGATTTTCAACTAAACCAGGGAATAAAGAATATGGCTCTATTACTGTATTATTAAATTATTTTTATAATGTTAAAAAAGAATTTTTGGTTTCACGCAAGCAGTTTGTTCCTGAACCTAATGTTGACAGTGTGATAGTATCTTTTAGTGAAAAATGCGAAAAATTATCTTTAAACGATTTTAAATTCTTTGAACGTTTGGTAAGAGATAGCTTTCAATATAAACGTAAAACACTTAGAAATAACTTAAAAAATTATAACTTAGAAATAATTGAATCTGTACTTAATAATTATAATTTAGATTTAACAGTAAGAGCAGAAGCATTAGATGTAGATATTTTTGTTGATATTGCAAATGCATTAAAAAAATAGACCAGTTGGTCTATTTTTTGTATATATATTTTTTTGTTCCAAAGTAGCTTAATGTTTCTATTATTTCTGCAATTTCATTTATGTCTTTGTCAAAGTCATTTTGTACCCAGAAATTTATTACTCCAAGGGCCCCGTTAAAAATAAATATTGATGCGTATTCCATACTTTCTTCTGTAATGTTTGGTATATCTTTTTCCCATTTTTCTTTACAACGAGAATATGCTATTTCAAGAATGTTATTTAAGAAATATAAACCATTGTTTGTATTAAAAAGCATTTTTACTAGTTCTTTGTTAGCTAAAAAAACTTCTAACATTGCTTTTGCAAAGTTCATTACTGTATTGTCATTTTCTGTTTTTGGTGAGTAGGCATTTTTTAATTCTGTTTCAAATTCTTTTTTTATACTATCAAGTAGGTCATATACATCTAAATAGTATCTATAAAATGTTGCTCTATTTATATCTGCTTTAGTGCAAATTTCACTTACTGTTATTTTTTTTATATCTTTTTCAGTTACTAATTCAATAAATGTATCTTTAATAATTTTTTTTGTATATTTAACTCTTCTATCCATATTTACCTCTTTTTTAAACATTTTTTTGTTTTTTGTTTAATAAATATCATTTATGTAATTTTTGATTATTGAATGTCATTATATTTTAATTATATAATACAATTGTAATATATTCAACAAGTGTTGAATAATTGAGGTGAAGACATGAAAATATTAGATAAAATGATTAATAAAATTAAATATAAAAATCCATGGGATAAATATTATGATAAAGATAAACGTACAATTGAAGTCCCAAATGTTTCTGTTTATGAATATTTAAGAGATTGTAATGAAAATAATTTAGATTCTATTGCGGTTAATTATTTCAATAAGAAGATGACTTATAGAGCATTTTTAAATGAAATAAACGTATGTGCTAGAGCACTTAGAAGTCAAGGAATACGTGAAGGTGATGTTGTTACTATATGTATGCCAAATACTCCTGAGGCAATAATTGCATTTTATGCTACAAATGAAATTGGTGCTATTGCTAATATGATTCATCCTCTTTCTGCGGAAGAGGAAATCAAACACTCTTTAATTAGTACTAAAAGTGTAATGTTGATAGCTATTAATTTAAGTTATAAAAAAGTAAAAGAAATTATTGAAGATACAGAAGTTTATAAAACAATTATTGTATCAGCAAGTGATTCTATGCCAACTTTATTAAAATTTGGATATAATCTTACTCAAGGTAGAAAGATTGAAAAGCCAAAAAAGAGTGAAACATATATGTATTGGCATGATTTTATGGAAAAAGGGAAGCATTATACTAAAAAGGTTTTAGTTAAAACTACTAAGGATCAGCCTGCAGTAATATTACATAGTGGTGGAACAACTGGAACTCCTAAAAATATTGTATTAACTAATGGTAATTTAAATGCTTTGTCAAAACAAGCAACTATTATATTTCCGAAAATTGGTCCTGGAGACTCAATGTTAGCAGTATTACCACTTTTCCATTGTTTTGGACTTTGTGTATGTGTAAATGCTGTAATGTGTTTAGGTGCTAGTGTTATTTTAATTCCACAATTTGATGCAAAGAGATTTGACAAATTATTTACTTCATATCATCCTACCATTGTTGCAGGTGTACCAACATTATATGAAGCATTGCTTACAAATAAACATATGGATAATATGAATTTATCTTATGTTAAATATGCTATTTCTGGAGGAGATAGTTTAATCCCTGAAAAAAATGAGGCTGTTAATAAGTTCTTTAGAAGACATGGTGCAAATATTAGCATTATTCAAGGATATGGTATGACTGAAACTGGTGGTCCAGTATGCGCACAAATATTAGATGCTACAGTTCCTGGTTCAATCGGAATTCCATTCCCAAGTAATGAAATTAAAATTGTTAATCCTGATACAAAGGAAGAAGTTCCTTATGGTGAAACTGGAGAAATTTGTATTCACAGTCCTGCTGTAATGACTGGATATCTTGATAATGAAAAAGAAACAAATGATATTTTACAAATGGATAAAAAAGGAAAAATATGGGTTCATACAGGAGATTTAGGATATATGACAGAAGATGGGATTGTATTCTATGTATCTCGTTTAAAACGTATGCTGATTGTTTCTGGATATAATGTTTATCCTTCGCATATTGAAAATGTATTAATGAAACATCCTGATGTTTTAAATTGTGGTGTTATTGGTATACCTCATCCTTATAAGGTTCAAGTTCCTAAAGCATATATTGTTTTAGATAATGGTGTTAAAGATAAAATGAAGGTTCGTAATGATATAAAAGAATATTGTAAAAAGAATCTTGCTGCTTATATGGTTCCAAAAGAATTTGAGTTTAGAGAAAGTTTACCAAAAACAATGATTGGTAAAGTTAATTATAGAGAATTAGAAAATGAAAATAAAAAATAAGTGTCTTATGACACTTTTTTCTTTACGTATATTTTTAAATATTTTGTTTAATTTATTTATAAAAAAATTTTGTTGTGATATACTTTCAATATAATAGAGGTGAAAATATGATTTGTAATAAGTGTAATGCACCTGTTAACGAAGGTGAAAAATTTTGTCCTGGATGTGGCAATGATTTAAGTGTTAATCCGCCTATACAAGGTGAGTCTAATAGTCAACCTGTGGAACAACCTACAGTTGATAATCAGGTAGTAGAACAACCTGTAGTTAATAATGAGTCAATGAACACAAGTGTTGCATCAAATACTACTCCTGTACAAGATAAAGTTAATATTTGGTTAGTAATATTATCTTGGTTTATTCCTTTAGCAGGATTAATTATTTTCTTTGTTCAAAAGAAATCTTCTCCTAAAACAGCAAAAGCTAGTGGAATTTGTGCTTTAATTAGTGCGGTGTTAAGTATTGTTGTTACAGTTGCATGTTTTTCATTAATTTTTACTACGTTTAATGTTGTTAAAAATGAAGCAAAAGATGATATGGATACAATGATCGAGGATGTTTTAGATAAAGCTGATGAGATTATTGAAGATGCTGAAGATAAAATGGATGAGATTGAAGAAAATATTCCTTCTGATGATTCAGTTTTAGATGATACTACTACAAGTACTCCATCTGATACAACTTCTACAGTAACAGTTTCAAATGATTGGAAACAATATCAAATAGGTATAAAGAATAAAGTTTATACTTTACCTATGTCATATAATGATTTAACAACTGCAACTGGATTTACAATTAAGAGTACAGATGCAAATTCAACATTACCAAATAATCATTATGCACTAGTTAATTTATATAAAAATGATAAGTTAGCTTTGTATACTGAATTATTTAATAATAGTGGAGCAGAAGCAAAATATATTGAAAGTAAAGTAACTAGAGTATCTCAAACAAAATATCAAATTTCACAAGGAGCAGATGCAATTGTATTCCCTGGTGGATTAAAAGTTGGAGATGCTATTACTGATGCTCAAATAATTACTTTATTTGGGCAACCAAATGATTTAAAAAATAATGGTTCAAGTAAACAATATACTTATTTATCAGATACTACTTGGACTACAACAAATAATTATAAGATAAAAATTGTTGATGGAGTAATAGACGAAATTCAGTTAGATAATAGAAAATAAAAGCACGTAAAGTGCTTTTTAATTTTAATAAAAATATGTATATATATTTTTTGGTATGTTATAATTTTGCTATGATAGGGTGATTTATATGAGTTATGTTAGTAGAAAAAATAATAATTCTAATTCATCGTTACTTATTATAGTTTTTTGTTTTTTATTTATTATAGGAATAATTATTGTTTCTTATTGGGTTGGAATTAGTGGAAATGAAAAGACATATACTTTGTCTTTAAATGGTGATTCAAACGTAATTTTATATAAGGGAAATGTTTATAATGATCCTGGTGCTATAGTAGTAGATGAAAATAATAATGATTTATCAAATCAAGTATTAGTTGATAATAGAGTTAATGTTAATCAAACTGGAAATTATGAAATAATTTATTCTTTTGGTGATATTTCTGTTAAAAGAGTTGTTAAAGTTATAGAAAAACCTAAAAATCCTGAGCAAAGTGGCAGTGATAACAAAAAAGGAGAAACTAAGATTACTTTAAAAGGTTCTGAAACAGTTTATATTGACTTATATGGAAACTACAAAGAAGAAGGCTTTAGTGCTATAGACAGTGTCGATGGAAATATTAAGAAAAATGTTAAAGTAACTCATAATGTGGATAATAAAACTCCGGGTGTTTATGAGGTTGTCTATTCTGTAAAAAATTCTGCTGGAGTTACAACAACTGCGAAAAGAAATATTATTGTTATGGATTTAAAGATTAATTTATCTTTAATTAATACAAATTATACTAATAGTTCTGTTGGTATAAAGATTGATATAACCGATGAGTATTTTGATTATGTCATATTACCAGATGGAACAAAATCATATGAAAAGAGTTCTGTTTATAATGTTTCTACTAATGGAACGTATAAATTTACTTTGGTAAATAAACATGGAGCAAGTCGTATAGGAGAAATAAAAATTGAAAATATTGACAAAACTCCTCCTACAGCATCATGTAGTGCTGAGTTTAAGAATGGTAAGACTATTGTAACTGTAAATGCTAAAGACAATATTGGTATTGCAAGTTATGTTGTAAATGGAAAAACATTTTCTTCAAATATTATAAGTTTAGATTCTTTGGTTGTTAACAATACAGTTTATGTTTATGATTATGCTGGTAATATGGTACAAACTAGTTGTATTGTCAATTCAAAAGTATATATTGAAAGTGTAAAAAAAGATGGTGTAATTATTACTGTTAAAGCAGGTAATATAAATAGTACTATTGCTGGTTATTATTTTAATTATACTAATAGTGTTCCTGATAAAAGTTCTGGAAAATTTATTGCTACTAGTAATAATATTATTGATATTGTTAGACTTCCAGGAAATAGTTATATTTGGGTAGAAGATACTAATGGTAATATAAGTGAAGTTTGCGTTATTAATATTAGTAATGATGCTTTATTGATTACTTCTGGAAGTAATTATTCTAAATTAGAAAATATGTCTTTAGATGAGTACTTAAGTAGAAGTGGATGGTCTAAAGCAGAATATGATAAGTTAATTGCTAGATCTGTTAGAGCTGCAGGAATATATTCAAAAGAAGCTGCTGCAACAGCAGGAGTTGCAATGCAAACTGTTCTTGCACAAAAGTACAAAATTAAACTACCTTATTGGTGGGGTGGAAAATCTTGGGAGTATGGCGCTGACAAATCTTGGGGAATATATAAAACTAAATATTCTGATACATAT
>JAGARQ010000050.1 GCA_017622175.1 Bacilli bacterium
AGATAGTAAAATATTAATGTATAGTAGATTAGTTATATTTTGTCAATAGAACATGGAATAAATAGCCGTTTATCTATTTCGTAGGTTTATTGTAAATAGTATTATTATTTGGTGCGATGTATGTATTAGAACTTTTATGCCGTGAAAGTCTATTGAACAAAATGATAGTGTTTTATAATTGTGTAAGGGTTGTTACTTAAAACAAAGTGAGAGTAACAGCCCTTAATTGACATTAAAAACTATTTTTAATATATACTATATTCAAACATAATTGCCGTTTAAATTGATTTTTAATTCTTTTTAGTGTAATATGTTTCTAGGAGGTATTAAAATGGAAAATAACAAACATAAAGCACAAATAAAGTATAGAAAAAATAATTATAAACAATTCAATATTGATTTTAGATTTGAAACTTTTAATACATTTGCAGAAATATGTAAAAAAAATAATACTACACCTACAACAGAGATAAAAAAATTCGTAGAAGAATATATAAAAAGTAATTCATAAAAAAACACACGATACACTTATTTAAAAGTGTTGTAGTGTGTTACAACACAAAAATATAATACTTTCTTGACATATACCTAGGTATATGCTATTATATTTATGAAAGGAGTATTATGTATGGGGAAAATATTAGATAAACATAGAGAAGAAAATATTGATAAAATAAGAATAGGAGCTTGTCTTGAATTAACATTCTTATTTGACAGATTTGAGAATGATTTTGATAAGATAAAAGAATTTATAACGGAAAATGCAAAACTATTAAATAATCAGACTGAATATACAATAAATAAGAATTTTGAAGATATACAATGTATTTTAGATAATAATATTGATATGATTTTAGCAGATATAGACAAAACAGAAGAGTTTTGCAAGTATCACTCTAAATATTATTAAAATAAACACATACCTTAAATTTGGTATGTGTTTTCTCTATATAATGGAGTTGTCTATGGAAAATACAACTGTCTAGGTTTGTTTGTATTATATAAAAATATATATAAAATGTCAATAAAAAGCATTGACTTTTTTACTTTTTTGATATATATAATACATCATAAAGTATAAAGGAGTGTAATGTTATGAAAAACAAAGAAAATGAAAAAATAATGAAACAAAACACTTGTAGAACTATTGTAAATATTCCTAATGATTTAGACCAAGCATTTAGAGAAATGGCAGTTAAAAGAGGAATATCAAAAAGTGCAATGATAGTATTTGCAATGAGTTGGTATTTAGACTATAACAAGTCATTAGATTTAATGCCAAAAATGATTGAAGCATTGAAAAGTGCAGAAGATTTAGCCAAGAAAGATAAGGAATAGTTAAAATATAAAAATGGATCTATTTTGCTGGGTGCTCCCGGTCGCACTTTATGTGCGAGGGAGCCCAGCAAAGACCATTTGATTTTACTTTCTTATTACTTGACTAACTAACACTTTACGGGAAATGAAATAAAAAAAGAAAGGAGGAAAGAGTTTGTAAATGACTGATAATACTAATGTTGAGAGCAAAAAATGTAAAAAAAATTATATGCCACAAAAATTAAAAGATAGAGCATATAATTATGACCAAACTTTATTTAAAGTTTTTGGAGAAGGTAAAGACAAAAAAATAAAATTAGTAAGAATGAATTATTTAAAAACAAGTGGTATAGAGTTAGATGATATTGAGTATGTCAGAGGGACAGTAAATGAAAACAAAATAAATGAAAGTATACTTAGGAGTAAATCAAAAATATTTGAATTAGCATTTTGTAACCCTTGGGACTGGTTTTTTACAGGAACTATAAACCCTAATAAACAAGATAGAACAGATTTAGAACTATTTCATAAGCAACTTACACAGTGGTTAAGAGATTATAATAAAAAATATAAATTAAATATAAAATTCTTATTTGTTCCAGAAAAACATAAAGACGGAAAGTCTTGGCATATACACGGTTTTATATATGGTTTACCCGTTGAGCATCTTATTCAATTTCAAGTTGGAGATAAAATGGGAAAAGGTCTTGCAGATAAAGTAATGCAAGGAGATATAGTATATAATTGGCAAGCATATTTTAATAGGTTTGGTTTTTGTGATTTAGAACCTATAAGAAATCACGAGGCAGTAAGTAAATATGTTACAAAGTATATTAATAAAGAACTAGCAAATAGTGTTACAGAATTAAATGCACATACATATTACCATAGTAGAGGTTTAAAATTTGCAGAACTAATAAAAAAAGGTACTATGATTTGGGAAGACATAGCACCTACTTATAAAAATGATTATTGTTCTGTATGTTGGTTAGATTATACAGAAGAACTCTTTGATAAACTATCTAATCAATTTATCTAATTTTTAGTATTATAATTATACTATTATAAGTTTTAAAATTTGTCAAGTGTTTTCCATTCTGTTGGACTGTGACGGACTGGAAACGGGACTGTATAAAATATAGTTATTGCAACGGTTTTACTTATATAGTGTCAGTCTGTGGACTGGAAACGGACTGGAAACGGACTGGAAAGGTGGAAACTTATGGACTATAAAATTAGCAATATTTGCACTGATTTAGGTATAGGAAAAAGTACTGTATATAAAAGAATTGATATATTAAAACAAAGTATTCCAGAAACGGACTGGAAAAAGAATGAATATTTTTACTATACAGATAATAATAAGTTGTTCTTTACTGAAAAAGGTTTTAAATATATAAAAGATTTTAAAACAAATACAGACAATATTCGACAAAATGTTTCTAGTGATATTACTATATATCAAAATCAAATTATAGAAATATATAAACAAAGAATTGAATATTTAGAAAATGAAAACAAGCGATTATTAGATATTATATCAGTTAAGGAACAAAAGGAACTAGCAAAAGATATAAAATACATTGGTAATAATGAAACAACATCTTTTTGGGACAAGTTCTTTAATAGATTCAAAAGATAGTAAAATATTAATGTATAGTAGATTAGTTATATTTTGTCAATAGAACATGGAATAAATAGCCGTTTATCTATTTCGTAGGTTTATTGTAAATAGTATTATTATTTGGTGCGATGTATGTATTAGAACTTTTATGCC
>JAGARQ010000051.1 GCA_017622175.1 Bacilli bacterium
AAAAAGCAAATTCAATTCATCTTGAACTTGCTTTTTATTTTTTAATTTTGTCTTAAATATTCACTTACTGCATCAATAGTATCTCTAACTACATTCTTCTTTGTACAAATATTAAGAGACTCTTCTAATACATTCATAACCTCATCTTTATGAATATACTTTAATGAAAATCCCCCCTCTTTTTCACCTTCAGTAAGTTCTACATTATCTAAATTAGGAACTTCATCACATTTAACAACATAATAATTCGCAATGTAATTAGTGTTGTCTCCAACATCAGGATAATCTTTACATAAATACTCAACTACAAAATATGGTCTAATATCTTTAATTTCTAAATCAATACCAGTCTCTTCTAATATTTCTCTATGTAAACAAACTTCATCACTTTCATTATCTTCAACATGACCACCTACTAAATAATAATCATTATTTGTACTTGCCATTAATAACTCATCTTTTGAATTAATAATTATTGCTTTAGCACGTTTAACTTCCTTATTAATATCTTTTTTATCTAAATAATCATCATTATAAATTATTGTTTTCATCTAAACTTTCCTTTCTTCTAGGAGTTAAATATAACTTGGTTTCTACTCCATCATACTCTGTCCAAATCTCAATATAATAATATCCTTTTTCTTTAACATATTGACTTATATCACTAATATATTCTCCATCATACATAATCTTTTCTCTACGACCATTCTTACGGATAAATAGTCTAGTAAATTTTGGTTTAACTTCTTTACGAATAAACTTTTCATTAAATGAATCACAATTAACTCTAACCTCATCAGTATGTGTATAACATTCATATACTTTAAAGTCTAAAACTACTTTTTCCTCGTTAAAAATTAATTCTTGATCATAAATCTTTACGTTATACCAACCACCCATATTTATTCTTCTAAAATATAAAACTCCAGGTATAACAGGTGTATCATCATAATCTTCAAAACCTATATTTTGATGTTCCCCATTTACATAAAACATATATTCATTACTTTTATTATAATACATATATGGTAAAGAAAAATAAAGTCTACCAAAAATAATTCTAATTACAACTAAAATAACTAAAACTATACTAAAAAGAATTAATAAAATCTTTAACTTTTTATTCTTTCTTTTCTTTAAATCATTCTTCGCAAGATTATAATCTCTTAAAGCTTCTTTTTTCTTTAATTCTTTTTCTTCATCAGTCATAATAATACCTACTTCTTACTAAATTTACTTTTTAAAACATCAAAGAAAATCATTACAATACCACTTAAAATTATAACAATTGCCATTATAAGATTAAAAATAAATCCTAAATCAACAAATAATGTTAAAAGTAAACATCCAGAAAATACACCCTTAACAATATATTCCTTAGTACTTCCCTCATTAAAATGTTCTGTTAATGTAGGAGCAACACCAATCAATACTATAAATGCAATATAAAAAAATAAATCTCCAAGTAATCCTAATGCACAAAGTCCATATAATAAACCTAATCCTGATAAAATACTCCCAAACACAATACTACTCTTTTTCATATTATCACTTCCTAGTCTAATTTTAACATATAAAAAGAGGTATTTCTACCCCTTTAAACTACTACTATCATTGATAAATAAAGTACTATACATAAATAATATATCTTGGTCATTAAACTCAATTAAATCTTTATAATTATCTCTGCTAATATATCTATTATCAATTAATGTAATCTTTTTATAATACTTAACAAGTAAAGGACTTAAACTACTTCCAAAACTATCTCTAAAAATAACTAATTCTTTATCATTAATAGAATTATTATTAGTAATCTCAATAAAACTACTTGCCCCATCTAAATAAACATCATAACTATCCATTAACTCTAATTTTTCAGTATTATAAATCTCATTTAATTTATCATTTTCCAAATACTTAACAGTAACATTATTAAATAATTCATTAGTTAAATAAACTAATTTTTCAGGCTTTCTATTTATCGCACTTTCCCCATAATAAACACCATAAAATTTATCATAAGTATTTTCTTTATACGTAGTTTCTTCATAATTAAACTTTAAACTATCATTCATCTTATTTACTACTTTATCTAACTTTTCTTGTCTCCAATGAGTATCAGTTTCATAATAATCAGATAGTTCTAAAATATTTCTTAATTCTATATTTTTAAAACCCAGTTTATTAATTTCTTTATAAATATAATCATAATCTATTCCTAAAAAATCTTTATCAGCAACATAATAATTTTTATCAGGAATAACCATCATATAAACATTATTATTAGAAGTAAAGTCATTACTTAATTTATTAATTTTATCAATAAAATTATGAATAGATTCTTTATTAGTTGGATAATTACTTTTAAATATATAATTATCTTTTAAATAAATACCATTATTATCATATTTATTTAATACTTTAAAATTATAAAATGCCTTTATACTTCTAAATTCATCTCTTAATATAAAATGATCAAGTAAATAACCATCTATTTCACTTATCCATTCTGAATCAAACTCAAATTCCGGAAAAGTCTTTAACTTTCTTCTTTCAATTTTACTTATTTCTTTATCAGGAATAATAATACCTAATATAGAAAATAAACCAATATATACAACAAATACTATAACTAAAATTTTATTCTTCATAATATCACCTAAAATCTAAAGTATAAAAATGGATTAAATGATGCATCTATTAAGAATGCTGTTGTTAAGACTAAAAGCCCCATTAAACAAACTACTTCTAATGTATCAACTATCTTTTTATACTTACTATTCTCAAGTTTTAATACTAAATTCTTCATTAATGGTGTTGCCCCAATAATAGAAATAATAATCAATAATAAATTACTCTTTAAAAAATATAATGTAGAACTACTAGTAAGTGGTATATCATTAATCATAAACATATTACTTAAACTAACAAATATATCTTTAGTATTATCTGTACTAAATATTAAGAAACTTATAACTACAATAAAACTTGTATAAATATATTTAAATATTTTAGTCTTATCAATAAAGTTCTTTAAAAACATCTTTTCAATAACAAGTAATACACCAAAATAAAGTCCCCATATAATAAAATTCCAACTAGCTCCATGCCAAAAACCAGTTAAAAACCAAACTACAAATATATTTCTAATTTGTTTAACTAATCCTTTTCTATTACCACCAAGTGGAATATAAACATAGTCTCTAAACCAACTAGATAAAGACATATGCCATCTTCTCCAGAAATCAGTAATACTACTTGCTATTAAAGGATAATTAAAGTTTTCTAAGAATCTAAATCCAAACATTAATCCAAGTCCTATAGCCATATCACTATAACCTGAAAAATCAAAATAAATTTGTAATGTAAAAAGTATTGGTTTTAACCAACTAGCAAGTAAATCTACTTCTACTAAATCCCCTGCAAATTCACCCAATACATTGGCTAAGAGTACTTTCTTAGAAAGACCAATAATAAATCTACCAATACCCTTACTAAAATTATCATAATTACTTTCTCTTTTTATTAACTCTTTTTCTACATCAATATATCTTACAATAGGTCCCGCAACAAGTTGTGGAAATAAAGATATATAAGTCATAAAATCAAGTAACTTCTTCGCTGGTTTATGTTTACACATATAAATATCAAAAACATAACCCATAGCTTGGAATGTAAAAAAACTAATTCCAATAGGCATAACTATATATAAATAATTAATATTACTATTAAAAATATTATTAACATTTTCAATAAAGAAATCAGTATATTTAAATACAAGTAATTGCCCAATATTATAAATAATAGAAATAATTAACCATAACTTTTTATTCTTATCTTTACTAACCATATTTCCAAAGAAAAAGTTAAGTAAACAAGATAAAATTAATATAATTATGTATCTTGGTTCTCCTAAAAAATAAAATAATAAACTAAATATTAATAAAACTAAATTCTTATATTTTTTAGGAACCAAAAAATACACAAATAATAGTATAGGTAAAAAATAATAAATAAATGTAATACTAGAAAATAACATATTTCACCTCTATTAAAAAAAGGTCTTAAAAGACCTTCTTATTATTTTAAATTATCAAATGCTTCTTCAATTTTATCACGAGTCTTTTCATCTTCAATCATAATTAAAGCAATTAAGTTTCCTTCGCTTTCAACAATAACATCGTCTTCTTCAACACCTACACAAACCCATTTTCTAGGATTGATAGATTTTTCGATTTTTTCTTCTATTGCTTCTACGTTAGCACCATCTTTAACTCTTACTAAAACAACTGAATGTGCAATTGAACCAATTCCAGGTTCACTAGCTAAAGCTTCTTCATATTCAATATCTTTTGTTCCTAAAAAATATTCAACATTTTCTTCATTAACTTCAGTATTCATTAACATCATTGGTCTTTGATCTTCAGGAATTCCAGCATATAATTTTGTCATTATATCTTCTAAAGAACCTTCAATATTTTTTGAACCACATCCTGTTACAGCAAAAGCTACAACTAACATAATTACGATTAGACTAATCTTTTTAAATATTTTCATATTCTCCTCCTAAGAAAATCATATCATATAAAAAAATATAATCAAGTACCAAAATTTCGACTTCTAGTAATACCAACAAAAAAAGGTTTATTAAACCTTTTTCTTTCTTAAAGCAATAATTTTATTTCTTTTACCACAATTAGGACACGTAGTATGTTTAATACCTATTTTCTTAGGAAGTGGTGTCTTAATTGTTGTCCCACAACTACACTTCTTATATAAATGTTTTCTATCCTTAACTCTTCTAATAATATTTTTAAATGGACTAAATATTCCATATCTTATATCATTAAATATTTGATTTTCTTTAACTCTTTTATATAAATTCTTAGACATAAATCTAAATCCAATAGTAATCATTGTAATTAACTGAAGTAATCCAACAATATAACTATCAACAAATATATCTAAAATAACTAAAATAATTAAGAAATAAAATTGAAATTTAACAATATCATCAATTCCATTTCTACCTATAGTCATACTTCTATATAATGTTTTAAATAAACTCTTAATCATTTCTTCTAGTAAACATTAATACAAGTCGAAGTATTTGAATTAAAGTTGAAGCAACACTTGCTACATATGTCATAGCAGCTGCTCTAAGCATTACTCTACCTTGTCTAATCTCTTTATCAGTAAAGAAATTATATTCTTTAATTAACTTAAGAGCTCTTCTACTAGCATTGAATTCAACAGGTAATGTAATAAACTGAAATAATAAAATTACTACTTCACATAAAATACCAACCCAAATTAAATCAATTGCTCCAAAGATACATCCTAATAAAATAGCAAAATAACCTGCATAAGATGAGAAATTAACTATAGGAACTAAACTTGCTCTAATTCTCATAAACATATATCCATCTTTATCTTGAATAGCATGACCACATTCATGAGCAGCAACACTAACTCCAGCAACACTAGTACCATGATATATTTCACTAGAAAGTCTAACAACTTTTCCTCTAGGATCATAATGGTCACTTAAATTACCATGTGTTTCAACAACGCTAACATCACTTAGACCATTTCTATCAAGTATTTCTCTTGCAGCATCTTTACCAGTAATTCCTCTTTCGTTTCTAACTTTTTTATACTTACTATAACTTCCACTAACAAAAGCTTGCGCTAACAAAACAATAAATAGTGAAATTAATGTTAATCCATATACTATAAAACTATCCATATTAATCCTCCTATCAATATTAATATTATAACATATTTAATTTTATATACCTAATTATCTACAAACATACTATTGGCATAAATCTTCTTTAAAAACGTATCTGGATACTTATTATCTAACCAAACTTCAAATTTATTTTTAGCTAAATAGCCATCTCTTCTTCTTTTCTGTCTTATCATAGCAACTAAAGAAATAAACATATTATAAATCATAAAAAACATCATAACTAAACTTATAACCATAAATAAATTATTATTACTAAAAACCTTATGTAAAATATTTAAAAAATCAGGATAAATCATAAACCATAATAATCCAAATAAACCAAAACCTATTAAATAAACTAAATTTACTCTTCCATGTAAATTAAACTTCATATCTGAATAATCCCATGAAATAGTACCAGTTACTTTTTCTTGAAATAAACTTGAAAAATATTCAACTAAACCACCTATTAAAAATGATACAATAAACACAACAAATTTTTTACTAATATTAAAAATATTTATAATAAATGCTAAAAAACTCCAGCAATTCCATAAATAGGAATAAAATGTCCATAGATTAAACCTTTTCTACTTTCAAGTTTTCTCCATCTAATTAAACACCATATAGTTTCAATAACAAAACCAAAGAAACTACCAAATATAAATAACCATAAATAGTCCATAATATTATTCCTTTCTGTTCACAAAAGACATAATAACATACAATTATGGTGAAATTATGTAAAAAAAAGATAGCCTAAGCTATCTTAATTATTCAACTTCACAAGTATATTTATATAAACTAAATTCATTATCTTCTAAAGAAGCACGAATTGTTTCAATCATATTATCTGATTCCATATCAGCATAATAATTTCTTGGAGCTTTAACAGTAGTTTTTAAAGTATTTCCATCAACTTTTTCTACGGTAATTTCTGTATCCTTATTATAAACTTCTAATATAGTTTCCATTGGAACTTTATTTAAATAATCATTAGAAAATTTTAAAGTATTATACTTTGTATATTCAACAACTTTATTATTTTCAACAACATATTTTTCATAAGTAACAGTTGTTGGATCAGTACCTCTAGCTTCAGTCTTACATGTAATAGTTCCACTACTTGTTCCTCCACATCCTGTAACTAAAATAGCTACTAAAATAAGTGAAATTAAACTAATTATTTTTTTCATATTTACTCTACTCTCCTTATTATTAGTATACCACTATAATAAAAAAACAAGAAGAAAAATTTCTCTTCTTGTTTTTATGGTGTCAATCTACTTGGTCCTCTAAATAAGAACATAGTTTCTTTTAATGAACCAGTCTCTAAAAGTAACATAGTAATTCTATCTACTCCAAGACCAAACCCACCATGAGGTGGACAACCATACTTAAAGAATTCCAAATAAAATTCTACATCTTTTCCAAGTCCTTTTTCATTAGCTTGTTCTACTAATACTTCATAACGATGTTCCCTTTGAGCTCCAGTTGTGATTTCACAACCTTTCCAAATAAGGTCGTATCCTTGTGGAATACCATTTGCTCTCATATGATAGAAAGCTCTCTTTTTAGCACTAAAATCTGTTATAAAGACAAACTCATGTCCATATTTTTCCATAACATATTTACTTGCTAATTTCTCAGCCTCACTATTCATATCTCCAACATCTTCAAAATTCATCTTAAATCCATAACTTATTTCTAATTCTTTATATAAATCTTCTAACTTAATTCGAGGAAAAGGTTTAGTTGGAACAATAACTTCTACTCCAAATAATTCTTTTATCTTTTCTCCAAACTTCTCTTTAACAGCACTTAATGCATAAATTAAAATATCTTCTTCAAACTCCATAACATCAACATAAGAATTTATATAACTCATCTCAATATCGAATCCAGTAAATTCTGTCGCATGTCTATAAGAATTAGAATTTTCTGCTCTGAAAACAGGTCCTGTTTCAAATACTTTTTCCATTCCACTAGCTAAAGCCATTTGCTTATAAAATTGTGGGCTTTGTGCCAAATATGCTTTTTCTCCAAAATATCCTACTTCAAATACATCAGAACCAGATTCACTCGCAGCCCCAATTAACTTTGGAGTATGAATTTCTAAAAAATTCTCTTTAATACAAAACTCTCTCATTGCATTTACTAAACAAGTTTGAACTTGAAAAAGTAATAAATTCTTTTCATTTCTTAAATCCAAGAATCTATAATTTAGTCTAGTATCAATAGTTGCGGACTTACTATCTTTATAGTTCAAAGGAAGTTCCCCTAAACACTTACTAGTAACTAAAATATTTTTTGGAATAATTTCCATTCCATTAAGTTTTACTTTTTCATTTTCAAGTAAAACTCCACAAACTTTAACAGTACTTTCTAAAGTTAAATTAGAAACAATATTATTAAGTTCAAGATTATCTTCATTCTTTTCAATAGTAACTTGAACCTTTCCAGTTATATCTCTAATAACCATAAATTGTACATATTGTAAATCACGAATACTTTCAACAAATCCTTCAATAGTTATTTCTTGATTAAAATATTCGCTTAAATTTTTAAAATATATTTTTTTCATATGATACCTCCTTTTATAAAAAATATAAAATAAAAAAAACAGTTTATTATCCACAAAGGGACGAATAACTGTTTAATATCCGCGGTACCACCCAATTTATTATAAAGCACTTATAATCACTCGAAGAATAACGGTTCTTTTCCGACTTACTCTACTATTAGTTCAAGTAAGTAGCTCGTAGGTGTCTTTCATTTAAATTTTATGTTATTTTTCACCAACCAATAACTCTCTAAAATAAAATCTTCAACTACTCTTCCTAGTCATCACTGATGGGCTAATTATAACACATTACAAATTAAAATTCAAGTTTTCTATATTTACAAGTTCATTATCTTCAAATTCCAACTTAAAACATTCCATATAATTCCATCTACGATTAAAGAATACATTACCCTTAAATTTATACTCTCCACCATAGTTTATTTCACACCAATTACTAAGTAAACTAGCAATTGCAGTTCCATGACCAACAACTAAAATATTATTAAAATCTTCTTTAAGTAATAAATCTAATCCCTTTAACATTCTCCCCTTAACTTCATTTAAACATTCACCAAATCCTACTTTAAAATTAAAGTCTTCAAATTGTTTTCTTTCAAAGTCTTCTGGTAATTCATCCCAAGAATTAATACCATGTTTTCTTTCACCAAATAAATCACTAACTACAAAACTAATTCCATCTTTTACAAAATATTTCGCAGTAGACATAGCTCTAACATAATTACTAGAAACGACTAAATCAAGATTACTAAACTCATCAAGCTTAGAAATATCACTAGCCATTCTTTCTCCATTAATAGATAAAATACTCTTCATATTAGTTTCTAATAAATTATCACTATTATAATTATGATTAATCCCCTTATAAACCTCTGAATGTCTCATTAAATATATTATTTTCTTCATTATTCAACCTCACAAAAATCAATTATTTCATTAGATAATTTACCATCTCTTAATATATTGACTTTATTATCAATAACTCTAACTATACAAGAAGATATCTCATTAACATCTCCACCATCATAAATATAATCTATATTATCAATTAAATCCTTTTCAAGTAACTTAGTACTAGTAATAACGGGAGTTCCAGTTATGTTCGCACTTGTACTAATGACAGGTCTTTTTAATCGTCTTATTATCTCTAATAAATCCTTATTATCAGGTATTCTAATACCTACAGTATCATTACCAGAAGTAATTAAATCACTAACTTTATCATTTTTCTTTAATATAAAAGTAACAAGTCCAGGCCAAAACCTATTTACTAATTTCCTCTCCATTTCAGATAACTCTTCAGTATAATTATCCACCATTTCAAAACTATCCATAAGTAGTAACAAAGGCTTATTGAAAGGTCTTTGTTTAACATCAAATACACGTCTTATAACATCTTCATTTAATGCATCACCCATAATACCATAAATAGTATCTGTAGGGGTAATAACTAAACCACCATTATTTATGACTTCAACTATTTTATCTATATCCATAAGCCTCACCTATTAAAATTATATCATAAGAAAAAAGAACTTACGTTCTTTTATTATTCAAATTCAGATAATGGAATTTCTATAACAGGACGAACTCCATAATAATAGTCATAATCAGCATCTCCTCCATGATAATCACCATCTGAATAAACAACATAAATGTATTCTTGCTCTACATCTACATAACTAGAAGTATAATATGAACTAGAATAAACCCACTCTGGAGCATCAATACAGGTTTTGTCAGTACTACTACAACCTAAACTTTCCAATTCGTCATTTGTAATCAATCTAGAATTTGAAACATTTGCCCCAAGTCCTTCTAAATATTCACCATAATCACTTGCATATCCTTCTGCTTGTGGATAATAAACAGCGCCCCAAAAAGGGAATTCAGAATAATAAGCAATTGCTCTTTCATCCTGTATACCAGTTTCATTCATAGAAAGCGTTCCTAAATTTTCATCAACACCATGACCTACATATAAATTATGCATTGCAAGTAGTTTTACATTTCCATCTTCTTGTCCAAATACATAGAATTGTTCATCTCCGATAGATACTATACTTCCAGGAGTATTTAAATCTCCACTTTCTAGTCTAACAACATCAGGTTTCATTGTTGAATCATCAATTGTTGAATAAACCAATGCTACATCTGGAAATGTAATCGAAAAAGGTCCATCAGCACTAGGTGCTGCATCAGTATATTCTAATCTTATTGTATATACGTCACTACTTTTTGGACTCAAAGAATGACCAGATACTGGAGTATCTTCAAAATATGTTCTAGTATCAGAAATAAATAAAATATTTATATAAGCACATACATTTTGTACTAAAGAATCAGTTGTACCAGCCTCAGCAGTACAGGTTTGATTACCAATAAAACTAACATTGTTTAAATACGCAGTATATTCACCTTCATTTCTTGCATAGAAAGTATATTCTACATATTGTCCTGGGCCAGTAAATGTTGCTGACAAATTTGTTATTGTAGGATTACTCGAATTAACAATCACACCATTAGTAGCAGTTATTCCACTTGTTATACTTGATGGTACAACAGCACCTTCTACTAAACTATCTTTACTAGTAGAAAACTTTACTTTAAATGTATCAGAACTTGGAGTAACACTTGCACTAGATGAAATATTTAAACTAACTGAAAAAGCTGCAAATCCTATAGATAAACTGGCAATTCCAACTATTAGAGCAACTATAATTAATAACTTCTGTTTTCTATTATGCTCCATACTATCACCTATCTTCTATTTCATTATAACATTACAAATAATAATCAAAAATAATAATAATTTTTTTCTTTACAAAAACCTGTCAACAAAAAAAGAGGATTTCTCCTCTTTTATAATACTTCTTCAGAATCTTCAACAACCTCAGTTATTTCAGGTTCTTCTTCAACTATTTCTTTTTTAAACTCTTTTGTCTTTCCATCATCAATATCTTTATCATGTTTTACATGCTTTGTTGTTGCTACTTTTTTCTTTTCATGCACTACTTCTTTAACTTCTTCTTTCTTTGTTTTAGAAAATATTAGTAATCCTAAAAGACCAAGACATACAACTCCTAATACTAATGAAACAATCATCCAAATATTAAATTCTTCTACTTTTTCAGCATTCGTAACTTTTGCTTTACTAATAAAATGTTTAATTGAATTAGTTACCTCAAATTCAATATAACCATCTTTTACTTTAACATTTTCTTTTAGTTGTTTAATTACATTTTTATCATAAGCATATAAGTTAACTAAATCATCATTATTATACTTATCTCCAACATAATATCTAACAATAACACCTTTTGGAACATCTCCGCACTTACTAAAATCTAAATAAATACCTTCAGCATAATTTAAAGCTGCTTCCATATCAGTATTATTTTCAATATCACTAACAATACTAGGATTAAATTCATTTACACTTTTAATTTTACTTCCATCAAGTATGAAACTATATAATAATGTTTTACCATCATCAGACATTTTAACTAATGATACTTTTTTCTTTTCTTTAATAATTTTATCAATTAAATCTTTATTTAATTTATCATCTTTATTAACTCTAATTTCTGCTTCTTTTTTATCTTTTAATATATCATTAACTTCACTTAATGAATTAAACTCTTTTCTAACAACTTTAACTACATAAGTATGAGTATTACCTCTTTCAGCTGTAACAACTACATTAAAATTATTTTCTCCAACTTTTAAATCTTTACTTCCAGTACCACTAACTTTAGCTTTACTATCAGCTGCTTTAGCAGCAATATTAACTTTTTCAACATAGTTTCCTACTTCTAAATAATAACTACCATTAGCATACTTTATTTCTTTACCATCAATTGTTAGACTAGCTAAATCTACATTAGTAGATCTAGTATCAGCAGGTCCACTTGGTGCTGGTGTACTTGGAGTTGGAGTTGATGGTGTTGGAGTACTTGGTGTTGGATTTGATGGTGCTGGTGCAGGTGGTGCTGTAACAGTAACATTAATTGTTCTAGTACCAGATACATCATAACCCCCATTATCAAAAGCATAACCATCAATTACAATAGTAATTGTTGCACTACCAGGACTAACACCTGTAACAGTAAATGCACCACTTAGGTTTTGTCCCGCACCTATTGCACCTGTTGCCCAACTACCAGGACTAACAGTTGCAACACTAGGATTACTAGACGATACAATAACATCTCCAATAGCATTAGAAGCTATTACTGAAAAACTTGTCGAATTCCCTTGTTGAACTGTTAAAGAAGTTGTTGATGGAGCAATAGAACCAGCAAATACAACTTTACAAGGCACAAAAGCAAATACTAATAATAATACACTAAATAATACCTTTTTCATTAATTTGTTCCTCCTTTTAATTCTTGAATCTTATTATAAATCTGAACATAATCAGCATAGCCAATTTTACCATCTAAAGACATATCACCAGCTAAGAAATATTCATTAGTTAATAACTTATTTACTGATGATGGATTTTTAGACTTCTCAATATGATTATATACATTTACATAATCAGCATATCCTATTTTAGCATCTCCATTTACATCACCACGAACTACATTCGTATATTCTGCAACTACTTTACTTCCAAATAAGATTCTTGATTTCCCACCTGTATATAAAAGATTCTTTCCTCCGATTGTTTTAAAATCAGAATTTACTATTCCATTACCTTTAAATGTAAAGTTTAAACTAAATTCTTCAAATGTTGTATTTATAGGAATTCTATCAATATACATATTAACCTTATCAACTGTATACTCTTTTATTTCATATTCTCCTACTTCTGTCCATAATGCATATAAAGTAACATTTTGATTAACAACAATTTCAGCTTCATCGTTATAGTCTGCTACAGTATTATCTTTACTTGTAATCCATCCAGCAAATTGATATCCATCTCTAATAAATGTTACCTTACTCAATTTTTGTGGAACATCTTTTTCAAACTCTTGGACTTCCATCGAACCTTCTCCACCATTTGGATCAAACACTACATAGAATATATTTTGAGTCCATTGTGCATAAAGTGTCATATTACTTGTTACAGTTATTTCTTGTTTATCAGTATAACCTGTACCACTACCATCTGCTTTAGTATTCCATCCAATAAATTTATAACCTTGTTTTGTAAATTTATTTTCGCTTAATGCTTGAGAAACTCCATGAGTAAATATTTGATCATCCATTGAACCTTCTGCCATCTCATCAACAAACTTAACAGTATACTTATTTGCTTCCCATTGAGCATATAAAACAACATTATTTTCAGTCGCAGTATATTCTTGTTCATCAGAATAAAATTGACCAGAACCATCTGCTTTAGTATTCCATCCTTTAAAACTATAACCAGTTCTGTTATACGTATTCTTTTGCAATGCTTGAGCCTCACCATATTTAAATGTTTGCATTTTTCTTTCTGCCTTACCAAAGTTTGGATCAAAGTAAACATATAAATTAGCTTTCCCCCATTGAGCATATAATGTTATCTCATTATTCTCATCAAATGGAATACGATCAAACATTGCCGGATATTCTGCAGAAATAACACTACCACTACCATCAGGTTCAGTATTCCAACTTTCTATAATACTATTTTCCTTCTTAAAAATATTATTATTAAATTCAAGGTAGCCACTTTCAGGATAATAAGTATCCCAAACAATTTTTTCTCCTTCACCACCATTTGGTTCAAGAGTAATTTTATATCTTTCCATATCCCATAAAGCATATAAATCTAAATCTTCTGAAATACCATTTTCAAAATATGCTTCATCTAAATAATTAGTACCAGTACCATCAGCCCAAGTATTCCAATTCTTAAAAGTACTTCCCTTTGATACAAACTCATTCTTATTTAATTTAAATGCTGTATCTGCATCAACAACTTGCATCTTAGTTGTATTATTAGAATCATTACTATGATATGTAATAGTAACTACATCCTTAACAGTAACATTAATATCATCACTATAACCATCATATTTACTATCAATAGTAACAACAGATGTTCCTGCTTTAACAGGAGTAATAATACCACTACTACTAATAGTTAAATAATCTTTATCATAAGCAAAACTAACATTCTTAGCATTAGTTATATCTGGTCTAATTATTTCTTTAATATTAAATGTTTCATTTATTTTCATTTCAATATCTTCAATTGATTCAGTAAAATCAAAATAATTAACTATTGACTTTAACATTGGAATTCTTTTAATTCCATTAATCTCTGGATTTATCCAATCATTACTCTTACTAAA
>JAGARQ010000052.1 GCA_017622175.1 Bacilli bacterium
AAAAAACTATTCACATAAACTATATTTATGCTATAATTAAAAAGAAGATAGGTGATAAAAATGGAAGAACAATACAAACAAGTAACAAGTATCATTCATGATTTGGCTGCGGAGAATCCATATATAACAAAAGAACAAATTGCAAAAGCGAAATCTATGTATAATGGTGACACACGTCCAATTGAAGTAATTCGTAGAGAATTAGAAGCATATTCAAATGAAATTCTGGATCGAGCTTTAAAAGCTGAACAAGACAAAAAGTTAGCAAGCGCTAAGGAAGAGAAAAAGGAAGAACCAATTATATCTGTTAGACCTATAACTCCAGTACCAACACCAGTTCCTACAATGCCTGGTAATAGTTCTGAAGCAGAAGAGTCAGTAGAAGAAATATATGAACCAATAAGAACAAAACTTCCAGATGAAGAAAAACAAAGACAACTTCAAAGTATGATTGATGATGCTTTAGGTGGAAGTTCTGATAATTTAGAAGACGAAAATACATATAGCCATGGTAACCAACAAAGTAAAGAACAAGGAAAAGTCCTAGTAAAAACTCAACCACAAGAACCAAATCCATCTTCAGTACAAACTGATGATGGTGGATATGGTAATGTAACAGCATTATTATCATTAACTATTATTTTCTCAATAGTTACAATAATAATTGCCTTTTTCACAATTATATCTTAGTAAGAGAAAGTCGAAAGACTTTCTTTTTTTATGACTCCATGGTCGTTGACCAATGTGTCTAAAAAGTGTATACTTTAAATATAACGAACAGGAGAGGAAACATATGAAACTAATAGAAAATTTAACACAAGAAAAATATGAACAATTTTGTCAAAAACATAAAGAACAATCTCACTTTCTACATTCATATGTATGGGGAAAATTCCAAGAAAAAGAAAGAGGAGTAATTCCACATTACGTTGGTTATGAAGATGATAAACACAATCTAGTAGCAGCAGCTCTTCTGTTAGAAAGAAAATTAGTATTAAACTACACATATTTTTATTCTCCAAGAGGATATGTAATTGATTACAAAAATAAAGAACTATTAAAGGAATTCACAGAAAGTTTAAAAGAATTTGCCCAAAAAAGAAAAGCACTATTTATAAAAATAGATCCAGATGTAAAATTACATGACTTAGATATAGAAGGTAATATCCAAGAAGAAAATAATAATGAAGAATTAATATCATACTTAAAGTCCCTTGGATATAAACATCTAGGATTTAATAAGAATTTTGAAAATAATCAACCAAGATATACCTTTAGATTAAGTCTTGAACCAACTATTGAGGAAATTACAAAAGCTTTTCATCCAACAACAAAAAAAATAATTAATAAAGGCAATCCTTATAATTTAAAACTAATAAAAAATGATAAAGAAACAATTGATAATTTCTTTGAAACAATGTCTCAAACATCAGATAGAGAAGGTATAGTAAATCATTCTTATAAATACTATAAAAGTTATTATGAAACTCTTCATAAAGAAAATATGAGTGATTTATATGTAGTAACAGTAGATGTAAAAAAATTAAAAGAAACATATAAAGATAAAATAAAACAAATAGAAGACAATATAGAAAAAATGTCTGATGAAAAATATAAAGATAGTGAAAAAAATGCTAATAAAAAACAAGAATTTATTAATCAATTAAATAAAGCAAAAAAAGAATACGAAGTAATTGAACCAATCAAAGAAAAAGAATTAACATTATCTGCAATTCTTACCGCCAAATATCAAAATAAAGTATGGACTCTTCACGGAGGAAATAATACTTTATTAAGAGAACTAAACGCTAACTATTTTATTTATTACGAAATAATAAAAGATGCTAAAAAAGAAGGTTATGAAGTAATTGACTTCTTTGGAACAACAGGTAACCCCGTGCCAGAAAATCCAGTATATGGTATTCATTTATTTAAAAAGCGTTTAGGTGGAGAATATACAGAATTTATTGGAGAATTAGATTTAATTATAAATAAACCAATTTATTATATTTATAAAACTCTTGTACCAATAAGATATAAGTTACAAAAACTAAGATACAATAATAAGAAAAAATAAAAATACTAGAATATCTAGTATTTTTTTATTGTTTAATATATGGTTTCTTTCCTCCAGTAGAATATCTACTCTTAACAACATCTAAGAAAGTTTTAACGTCAAGTCGTATATCTAATTTTTCATCATGCACATATTCAGCATAATCTGTAAATAATCTTTTAACAGCATGGTCAACATAATTAGGATTATTTAAACACTCCATAACTGGAGCTCTATAATATCCACAAGTATCAATTCCATATAATCGCTCACCATCAAATACAATATTATATGGTAAATCATAAATACAAATACCATCTTCTGCTAATTTAATAGCATCTTCGTACATTACTTCATATGCTGCATAAAGTTTATCAAAATCAATATGATCAATTCCATTGTCAAATAAATATTTATAACTCGTTTGATTATGTTTTACAGCATCACTTGTATACCCCATAAGTTCATCTCCAACCACAAACAACACATGTGGAAATAAAAATGACTTATTTTGATAATCTGCTGTTGTAATAATATCTTCCGGTATATATTGTTCACTGCGATAACCTTCAGACATATCTTTATAAGCAATACCATCTTTACCTAAGTAACAAGTTCCTTCACTACCAGTCCCTAATTCTCTAATTGCTTTTTTCTTACAGTAAGCATTAACTGCTTGTTCTGAGTCAAATTTAACTATTTTATTCATACAACCACCCCAAATAGTGCCCATATTATATCACATTTTGATGAATTTGTAAAATCAAAAGAAAAAAAGAACTATAGTTAGTTCTTTTTATCTATAAGTCATAGGTTCATAAACCTTTCTATAAGTCTTAACAGATTCATCTACATCTATAACATAATCTTGAAGGACTGTTTTATATATATTTGGTTCATACCATTCTCTAACAAGTCTTCCACCTAGTGCTTGCATAGTTCTTGCAGAACCAAGATTATCAGCATCACAATCCATTAGAACCTCATCAATACCAAGTTCTTGGCATCTTAATAATCCTAAATAAAGATTAACTTTATTATAACCTTTACGTCTTTCAGTAGGTCTAACAGAGTAACCAATATGACCACCAATAAGTCTTAAATTTTCATTTAAACAATGTCTTATATTTATCATTCCAATAATTCTATCATCAGATTCTCTAACAAGAAAATAAGTATCTGCTGGAACTCTATTTTCATTAGGTTCCATAGTTCTATCAACTTCTAGTTTTTCAAGCCATCCCTCATAATCATTCATATATCTATCTAAACTTCCAACCCCATTTATTTCAGAACCGTAATCTAAAAATTCTTGAATATATGAAAGTGCTTCATCTTTTCTAGAAATATCTGGAACGACTAATCTTAGTCTATCCATAATATCACCTCATTTCATTTTATAAATCTTTTTTCATTGGATAAAACCTTAATCCTTTAACATTTTGTTCATTACTTAAACAAACAAAACCTAAATGTTCATAAAAACTTTTACCATATATAGAAGAATTAACAGTTATAAAATTTTGTTCATTAAATTTTAGAATATAATTAATTAAACTTTTTCCAATTCCTTGCTTATGGAATTCTTCATTAACAAAGAGTAGGGAAATATGACATTTATCTCTAGTTGAAATAACTCCAACTAATTTATTATTAAGAAAAGCCCCAAAGAATTCCATTTTCGAAATAAAATCCTTATTATCAATACTATCTTTAAATAATTGAATACCTTCATCAATATAATCTTTTGCTTCAAACTTTAAAAATACATCCCATACTAAATCAAGAGCAAGTTTAATTTCATTATCATTAATTCTTCTTATATTCATAAATCCTCCTATAATCTTGCAATCATTAAGTTACTTGAAGAGTATCTCTTAAGTCCTTTATTAAATATAAAGAATGCAAGAAATATCATAAATATAGTAAATCCTAAAACTCCTAAAGTTAACCAAATATTAAATTCAGTTAATATTTTTATTGGTATATAGTTAATCATCCCAACAGGAATAATTGTATATAAAATTCCTTTTACAACGCCCTTAAATATTCCGTCTGGATAAGTTGCAAAGTTAGTAGTTAAACTATTTCCTACATCAGCAATCATATCTGTTTTATTAAACCAGAAACTTAAACTACCAAGTATAACTGCAATAGCTACAAGAGTGAATCCTCCTGTAAATATAAATAATGTAAAAAGCAAGAACTTCTCAATTGTAAAACCATATATAAATAGCATTATATAAGCATAAAGAATATCTCCAATAGCAGAAGGTTCTACATCAGTAGTAATTGTACTTAATAAAACATTCTTTGGTTGTACTAAATAAGAATCTAACTTTCCATTATTAATTGCATCAGCTAAACTAAATGCCTTTTTAAAGAAGAAACGTGAAACACCATAAGTTCCAGCAGCAATTCCCCAAAGTAAAAGCACTTGTTTAAATGTATAACCACCAACATTATCTTTTAATGAATATAAAACAATCCATTGTACGATAAAACTAGCATTATTTAAAATCATAAATATTATGTTAGTTATAAATGTAACTTTATTAAGCATCTCTCTCATTAAAGCATACTTAATAGTTAAAAATGATATTTTAAATTGATTCTTAACCGCCGTTAACATTAAGATTTTTCACTCCTTTCTTATAAATTAATGTACAAAGTATATATCCTATAAATACATATATAATTTGTGCTACAAAGACTGAAATAAAATTATTAAAACTAAAGTCTACAAATAATTTTGCTGGTCCATAAGATACTACATAAATAGGACTATATGTTAATATTGGTTGTAAAAAAGTAGGAAAGTACTCAATTGGAAAGATTGTACCTAACACTAAAATAAACTTACTATATAACCAGTAAAATGGATTTGCATCTTCTATAATAAATGAAAATAAACCAATAAACGTAATTAATAAAATACTAATTACAGTAGCTAAAATACCAGTAATTAAAACAGCTACAATACTAAAAATATTTAGAGTAGGGAATCCTCCTAAAAAGAAATATCCCATAATCATTCCAAGTATTGTATAAATTAAAGCCTTAAGAGCAATAGCTCCTAAATGACTAAAAAGAGAATATCCAATATAGCTATAAGGTTTATTAATGTTATAAGCAATGTTTCCACCACGAACATCATTACAAATCTTTCTACAAAGTTTTCTACCACCTAAACTCATCCATAAAATCTCAGTAATAATAACATACCAAGTCATTTGACTCATAGTATACCCATTAATTAATTCATTAGGATCACTATACATATATTGCCATAAATTAAATAATATAAATAACATTATAAAGTATCCAAAGAATCCAACTAATATATCAAACACATATTGCAAATTACTCATTAATTCTGATTTAAATATGAATAAATACTTTCTCATTTTTCCGCCTCATTCTTATAAATATTACTAATAATTTCCTCCAAAGGCATATTAGAAATATTAATATCTACTATATTATCAGGATTAAGTAATTTTAAAGCATCTGCAACACTACGTTTCTTTGTATCAACTTCAATTTTTAAATTATATCCTTTATCTTTAAGAATCGTAATTCCTTCTTCATCATCAAGATTAACCTTTTCTTTCATCTTTGCTTCAACAATCTTTTTATTTAAGTAATGATATTTTAAATTTTCCATAGAATCATCTAATACAACTTGTCCATTGTTGATGATAATAACTCTTTTACAAAGTTTTTCAATATCTCCAACATCATGACTTGTTAAAAAGATTGTAGTTTTATATTCTTTATTCATTCGCTTTATTAATGTTCTTATATTTTCTTTAACTACAGGATCAAGACCAATAGTTGGCTCATCTAAAAATAATATTTTTGGTTCGTGTATTAAAGAAGCAACTATTTCACATCTAATTCTTTGTCCTAAACTTAAATTACGAACAGGAGTATTAATAAATTCTCCTAATTCAAATAACTCAGTTAATTTATTAATTTTTTTCTCAACTCTTGAATCTGGTATATCATAAATTGCTCCAAAGAATTTAAAGTTATCATATGGAGTAAGATGTGTCCATAACTGTTCTTTTTGACCAAATACAGTTCCAATATTATAAGCCAATTTTTTTCTTTCTTTTTTTGGATCAATATCTAATACACTTATATCTCCTTTATCAGGATACAAGATTCCAGTAAGCATTTTTATTGTTGTACTTTTTCCAGCTCCATTAGGACCGATAAAGGCAATCATTTCACCTTTTTCAACTTCAAAATTTATATTCTTAACAGCCTTTATAACTTTATATTTAGGTTTAAATATAGATTTAAAACTACCTTTAAGACCTTTTTCTTTTAATTTAACTCTAAATGTTTTTGATAAATTATTAACTTTTATAATTGCCATAAACATCAACCTCCTTCTAATTAGTCATACCATCTGTCTATCATATAAAAATTATAACATAAATAAACAAAAAAGCACGGAATCACTCTTAATTAATAAGAGTGACTCCGTACTTTCTGTACGTGTAAGATTAAATTTCTTTTTAATCCCTATGTAGCTCGTTTAAAACTTATACATACTCACTAAATACCAACTTGTATATTTACAGGAGATACCAAAGTATATTGATATCCACTTGTTTTTTTACTTGCACCATTCATATGCTTAGCAATCATCAATGCATGTTCTCCATAGTCAGTTTCTTTAGAGAAATTACTATAAATTTCCAAAAGTAGAGTAGTATCAGCTTTTTCATAATCAACACTTTCTAATGCGTGTTCAATTGTCGTATGAAATGTTTTTAATCCAATATCCAGTTCATTTCGAGCTAAATCAAAATAAAACTGTGAAAAAGGATCTTGTAATTCTTGTAAAAGTTCTTCTTGTGATATTTCTCTACCAAAATCATCAGTACCATTTAAATATCTTTTTGCTTTTACAATCATATCTTTGAAAAAGTATGTTCCAACTTCATCCATTGGAAAACTAAGTTTCTCTAAAACATTTAATACTTCCATCTGTTCAACTCTCTCTTCTGAAAAACCTTCTGAAGAACCGGATTTGTATTTTGCATAATCAACTTTATCTTCATACACTAGACTCATTAAAAATCCATTATATAACGATTCTTTACAGTTGCAAGATTTACCTAATTTGTGCATCATAGAATTCCTCCTTTCTTTCTAACAACCTCATACCCACTAAAAAGCGACAAAAAAAGTACGAAGTCATTGACTTTAGTGACTCCGTACTCCTAAAAGTTCGTGTAGGCATATACCCGAGATAGCTCACAAGTTAATACTAAGTTGTTTATATCTCCTCACTTGCCTCTAATTATACACCTTATTTTATAAATGTCAACCTTTTTTTGTTGATAAGTAATTTGATGGCTTTATTTTCCTTCAAAATCATCATCGTCATCATCAACATAATTATTAACTTTATTATATTGTGTTGAAACAATCCCTGGTTCAATGCATAATCGATTAATAATACTATCAACACTTTCAATACCATCATTTAATATTTCTAAATGTGCTTCGATTGAAACACTTTTTTCTCCTTTTTTAGTACTAAATGTTTTTAATATATTTTTTTGCGATTTTAACTTTTGAATTAATAAATTCTTAACAGCCATTTCTTTATCTAATTCACATTCAATTGTCATAATATAATATTCTGCTTTTTGATTAATCTTCTTCATAATTGTTCTTGAAACAAAACGTAATAAAATATTTGAAAGTAAAATATATAAAACACCTATAACAGCTTCACCAATTAAATTAAGAGCAGTAAGTGTACCAATAGCAGCACTACACCATAATGTAGCAGCAGTATTTAAACCACGAATATCTTTACCATCTCTTAAAATAACACCAGCACCAATAAAACCTATACCAGAAACAACTTGTGCCGCAATTCTTGTAATATCATTAGGATTGGTAAAATCTGAAATAGATACAAACAAGAAAGCCCCAAGTGAAACTAAAGTAATTGTTCTAATACCTGCAATCTTTCTTCTATATTGTCTTTCAAGACCAATTATAATTCCTAAAACAAAACACACACTAATACGTGTTAAAAAACCTAAATATTCCACTTTTTATTCCTCCTAGACTTATTCTTACAACTATATTATATACTAAAAAAATTAATTGAGATAGCATAAATAAAAAAAGTAGTTAATTAATTTAACTACCATTATTGACATTTCTATTATAAATCATTGCTTTTTGTGGAAAATCTTTTTTTGAATCAAGCAATGTTCCATTCACTTTTTGAGAATATATCTCATTAGCAAAACCTCTTATTGCATTAACTATGCCAGCTCTTGTCTCACTAGTTATTCCATATTTTATGCATTCTTCATCAGAAATATTAACACTCTTCATATGAAACTCAAAGAAAATATCAGCTAAATCATATCCAGCATTTATTTTTTCCACAACAAATGGATGTTGTCTAAGTTCTGGAATAATTCTTGGATCATCCATATCAACATGATTTTCACTTTCATATTTTATAAATGTAGTAGAGGAGTGTAACTTGTCTAACATATTAACAACCTTTGCTTCTAAATCAACGCGTCCTTCATAACGTTTTAATATTTCCCCCACATCCATAACGCCTTTAAATCTATCTCCTAAATAATTGATTGCTAAATCAGTAACCCTTTTTATTTCATCATTTGAAACCCCTTCAAATTTAGTTATATCTCCAGTAATTGCTTCTGGTAAATCATGACAAATAATATAATCAGTAATTCTATCGTAATCTAAATTATCCGGTAAATACTTTCTTAGTATACGAACCATTAATAATAAATCTAAAATATGATTTTTAACATCCTCTAAACGAAATCTTTCAATCTGCCATAGATGCGGACCAGTTCTTTCGGTATCACCTAAAATATCAAAAACCATAAAAAGCTTAACATCATCTTTAAAATTGTATTCCATTAAGAACACCTCACTATTGTTTTTTGTATCTTTCTCCAAAATATTTTACTTTTTGTACAGATGAACAAAATTCATTATAACTATTAGATAAATTTAAAATAGCAGTTCTTAATTCATCGTGATCACTAACTACTAAATCATTATCTTCAACATTCGCAAATATCTTTCTTTTTCCATCTACAACTTGATAACAGATAGGATAGTCAACCCCAGGAATTTCTATTTCTCTTCGTAATTCTAATTTTAAACCATCTTTAATATCAATTAATTCATCAATAGTTGACTTTTCTCCTACAAAAATACTAAAAACAATAATTCCATTATTAGTTGCTCCTTCTTGATATTCAAAAACATCAACACTTGCTAAATCTTTAGGAATTTCAAAACTTTCATCTTCAACGGGTAACTTTAAAGAAAAAGGAACAGGACAACCATTATTATCAGTTCCATTTATTAAAGTTAACGTAACTTTATCAGAATATCCAAACATATATAAATCCCCCAAACGTTTAAATTATCATATATTATACAAAAAAATAAAAAGCAACACAAGAGTTGCTTAATTACTTATCAAATACAAAAGTTACTTCAGCATCATATAATTGTTGATAGTTTAATCTTTTCCATTTTGCATCTGATTTGTCAATTGTTTGAAGTTCTACCATTTCCCAAATAGCAACCCACCAAACAACACAAATAAAATTAGAAAAAACTTCGCCTAACAAAGGTTCTGTAATTAAATTGATAACTAAAATGATAATACCAATTAACCCATACCATAATGATTTAGTATTAATTTTATTTATGTCATAATCAATATCATCAATATCCATACCATAATTAGTTTTAATAGCTTTAATCATTTTAATTTGCATTTCATCATCAACTTCAGGACAATGTAGTTCAATAACAATATCAGTATCCATTGGAATCATATAAGCAATTTCTTCAATATAATCACAAACATCATCTGCAAGTTCTAATTTTTTAAAATCATGCTTCATAAATAAATCATCAGTCTTTTCAATAGTAACTGGTATAACAGCCTTGCCATCTACAATATAATTATTTTCAATATAAGCTTTCTCATTATATTTAATACGTCTGTTTTTACG
>JAGARQ010000053.1 GCA_017622175.1 Bacilli bacterium
AGCGCCAAAAAAAATTAAAATTTGAAAATGGAAAATAAGAATTTTATCAGTAGCTATATTTCAAATTTCTATATTATTAGCAATAGTGTAAACAAAAAAGTTGACAGAAAAAAGTAATAAGTAAATCATAAATTACAATTTATCGAGCAGATCAATTAAATTGATCTGTTTTTTTATATTGACAAATGTGTGTATACTGTATATAATGTATATAAACAAGCGAGGTGAATTATGGAAATTATAATTAGTAATTCAAGTGGTGTTCCAATTTATGAACAGATAAAAGAGCAAATTAAAGCTAAAATTATTTCAAATGAATTGAAAGCAAATGAATTATTGCCATCTATTAGATCTCTTGCTAAAGATTTAAGATGTAGTGTCATAACAACTAAAAACGCCTATGAAGAATTAGTGCATGAAGGATATGTTATTAGTGTTCCATCAAAGGGTTTCTATGTGGCTGAAATAAATAATGAAGTTGTTCGTGAAGAATTGTTAAATAAAATAGAATTGTTATTAGATGAAGCAGTTAATATTGCAAAATTAAATAGCATTGACAAGAAAACAATATTAGAAATGATAAATATTTTATACGAGGAGGAAAAATGATGAATAATATTTTAGAAGTTAAAAATCTATCAAAAAAATATAACGATTTTGAGTTAAAGAATGTTAGTTTCGAGTTACCTAAAGGAATGATCTTAGGATTTATTGGAGAAAATGGTGCTGGAAAAACTACAACAATTAAGTCTATATTAAATATAGTAAATGATTATACTGGTGAGATAAATGTATTTGGTATGAATAATAGGAAAAATGACAAGGCTATCAAGGAAGATATAGGTATAGTGTTAGATGATATGTTTTTTCCTGAAATACTAAACCCTAAAGATATAAATTCAATTATGAAAGATATTTATGTAAATTGGGATTCTAAATTATATTTTAAATATTTAAAAGAATTTTCGTTACCCCAAAATAATCAAATTAAAACTTTTTCAAAGGGGATGAGAAAGAAATTAGAAATTGCAACCGCTCTTTCGCATCATCCTAAACTTTTAATACTTGATGAACCAACTAGTGGTTTAGATCCTGTTGCTAGAAATGAAGTTATAGATATTTTTCAAGATTTCATTCAAAATGAAGAATGCTCTATATTGTTATCAAGTCATATTACAACTGATTTAGAACACATTGCCGATTATATAGTATTTATTAATGATGGTGAGATATTACTATCTAAAACAAGAGATGAATTATTAGAAAGATATGGAATTGTTAAATGTACTGAAAAGGAATTTAAAAAAATAAATGGTAATGATTTTATTAGGTATAGAAAATCTAAATATGAATATGAAGTATTAGTTGAAAATAAGAAAGAATTTAATAAGAAATATAATATTAATACTATAGATAAGATAACACTTGAAGATCTTATGGTAATGATGATTAAAGGAGTGAGATAATGAAAGGATTAATAAAAAAAGATTTTTTACTTGTAAAAAGTAACATTAAAGTTTTAATGATTTTATTTATTGTGTTTGGATTTATGACTTTTAATGGTGAAATGGATCTATCATTTGTATTACCATTTATGAGTGTTGTTATTATGATCTCAACTTTTAGTTATGATGTTTATAATAAATGGGATGCTTATGTTATTGCACTTCCAGATGGAAGAAAAAATAGTATTAAGTCAAAATATATAGCAACAATTATTTTGCTTTTTATGATTACTATAGGAGTATCAATAATCACTGCAACCATTACTTATATCAAAGATAATTCAATAGATTTGGGTACAATTTTAGAAATGTTGTTAGCAACAATATCAGCTACGATTATAATACAGTCTATTATGTATCCAGTTATTTATAAATTTGGTTTAGAAAAGGCTCGTATAGGAATTTTTGTTGGGGTGTTTGGTCTTGGATTTTTGGCAAGTTTAATTTCAAAATTTGTTGATTTTAAACCAATTCTTCAACATTTAGATATATTAAATAATTATTGGATGTTTATATTGCCAATAGTTACTTTAGTTATTTTATATGTTTCTTATAAAATATCAGAGAAAGTATATTTAAAGAAGGAGTTTTAAAAATTACAATTTGTGCGAAGGATTGTAAAATTAACAAAAATCTATTCCATAAACACTTAAAACGTGGTATATTATTACTAGCAACGGAAGATTATATGTACTCTTTCGTTATTGGAAAAGAGTTGTAGATAACTACGACACCCGCTCCATAAGAAGTTAAAAACAGCATTTATTAATAAATGTTGTTTTTTTTATAAATTTAATCAGATATATTAAAAAAATATGATAAACTATTTATAGTTGAGGTAGATATGTTGAATATAAAGAATAAGATGGAAAGTATTGAAATGATACAAAAGTTAAATTTGAATAAGTTTCCAGAACAATTATTTAAAAAAAATGATGAGAAGTGTGTTTTACTATTTCTAAAAAAATATCCTGCAAAATATTATGCAATAAGAGATAAATCTAAAGCAGGGGGTACTTTTAAATTAATGGTTGAAAGTGACAAGGTTTTGGATGAAATAAAAGACTATGATTTATATACAATTAATGTTAGTTCAGCTAATTATGTTGAAAATCAGTTGTTAGTTGGAGAAATACAAATTTTATCAAATAATGAAGTTTATTTAACTTTGTCAACTGATCCAAAGGCATCAGTTAGAGATGCTATTAGGAATCCGATGTTTAATATTAAAACTTATATATTTGATAATGAGTTGAATTCAGTTCCGTATTTTGATGAGATTTATCAATATATAAGTGATAATAAATTAAAAGATGTTATTGTAGAGTTTGCTTTATTTAACAAAAAAGTTGGTATAAAAAACGAAAGAATAATAATTTATGAATTAAGAACTGATTATTGATTTTATAGGAGGATTTTATGGCTAGAGAATCAGGAGAAAGTGCTGTAAAAAAGCAAGTAGCATTACTTAGAAAAGGGTACGATATTGGTGTTTATCCAGAATATGTTCCTTTGGTTTGTAATGAATGCGATAGTGAAAATTTAAAGTTTTCTGTTGTTAATGAGACAGGATATGAACAAATAAGTTTAACAAGACTTGGTATTCCTGAACCGTTTCATAGAGCGAGTATTTTAGGGTTTAATTCACCTAATGGACCAGAATGGTTTATAGTAGATCCTTCTTATGGTCAATTTTTTGAGAATGTTATGTTTAGAAACTATATGAAAAATAATTATCCTGATTTTAGTGATAGATTACTAAAACAAGGTTATGTTAGATGTACTATGGATAATGTTAGAAGTTATTTTGATGGTTTTATTTATAGTAAAGCATTTTGTAAAAAGATTGATAGTGATAAAGTGTATGATAAAGTAGGGGATTTACTTGTAGGTAGTGGAATAATTCATCCTGAAGAATTTGATGAAGCTATGAGAAGAAGAGAACTTATGGAAATGAGTAGTGGAAATTCTAAAACGGGTAAACCTAATTCAAGAAAAAAATAAAATAGACTTTCGTCTATTTTTTATTTGTGATAATCTTCTGTAGTTTTTATTACTCCAACAGTTCTATTTGATTTTCTAGCATACATATCGTATGTTTTTAAATCTACTGCGATAATACTTGATGATGCAATATGTTTATCTGTATGTGAATCTTTTTGAGATAATATCGAATCATTAAATATACTTATTATTTGTTCTGGAGAATGTGTTTTTAATAATTCTTCTGTTGCATTAGCTGCGATTGGGGAAAGTGGATGAGGAATTAAAAATAACATTTTATCTGCAAATTCATATTTTCTATCATATTTATGTAGGACTTGTTCTACTAGTGTTCTTGCTTGTGGATTGTCTGCGACAGCATAAGAATTTAATTTCAATTCTTTTAACCATTCTGGTCTGTCACCGTATCTAGCTCTTAAAATTGGTTTATTTGAATAATAGACTTTACTTCCTTTTTTATCACCAACAAATGGTTGAAGACGTCTAAAAGTATCTTCAGGAATACTTGCTTGAAGTCGTTCATAATCTTGTCTTTCTTCTGTTTTTAGTCCAATTGCAGAAATTCCTAAACCAACTTCCATAATAGAATCAAAATTAGCAGAACTATTTAAGTGATAAGCAACTCCATTAGTAATAGCATTATTAATAAATAAATGCATTATTTGTTCAATGTGAGTTTGAGGACTTAAATTATATCTTTTAGCGTATAGGGTTATTAAATCTTCAGTATTTATTGTTTCTGATAAACTTTTTTGAGATAATCTTTTGAATTCTTGGTATAATTTTTCATCATCAGATTGAAAGTATGTACAAAATTGAATCATTAATCCAATATCAGTATCATTAATTTTTTGTTTTAATGAATTATAATCTTCAATTAATTTTGTCTGATTTAAAGTCATAAATAACCTTCTTTCTAGTATTTATATTTAAATTGTAACAAAGATTTAAATGCTTATAAAGAATTAGTTCTATATTAGGTAAAAGTTGACAAAGATATACGTTATATGTATACTTTAGTTAATTTTTGTTTTCCAAAAAGGAAGTGATTTTTTTTGAAAAAAGTACAATGTGAAATGTGTGGAAGTAATGATTTAATTAAACATAATGGTTTATTTCAATGTAGTTATTGTGGAATGCAATATACTTTAGAAGAAGCTAAAAAGTTATATGTTGAGGGAACCGTTAAAATAGATAATAGTGATTTTATTAATAAACAATTAAGAAATGCAAGACGTGCATATGAAAAAGAAGATTGGGAAGAAGTAGAGAAGTATTATAATATTGTTGAGCAACATGATCCTTCCAATATTGAAGCGATATTTTATAGTTCTTTTGCGAAAGTTAAATTGTCTTTATTAGATTCTAATGTTTATAAAAGAGGACAAAAGTTTCATGTTTTAGCAAGAAGTATTTCTGTTTTGGATGATCATTATGATAAAACTAAAGGTAGAGATAATGAAATTACTATTAAAAGAATTAGTGCGGATATATTAAATTTAACTTGTTGTAGTTTTATTTATAATTATTCAAAGCGTACTGTTAATGGGATAACATCAACTTATAATGATAGATATAAAACTTATGAAATGTTTGGAAGAATTTGTATTAGTTTTATTGAATCATTAGAAAATATTATTAAAATTGATGAACAATTATATATGTATTATATTTTAGCTGACCAAGCAAGATATGTATCTAAGCAAAGAGCAATTAAAAGACGTATTAGAAAAGCCTATAAAAAGAAGGTAATTTATGCATATGATAAAATTAAAGAAATTGATCCAAATGCCGTTTTACCTTCAATAGGATTTTTTAAAGAAGATAATTTTATTACAAGAATTATTAATATGTTTAAATAAAAAAATTAGACAATTGTCTAATTTTTATTTGTATGCAATAAATTTTGGCCCTTCATCAGATAATCCTACTTGAATAACAAGCAAATCATATTTATAGAAGATAAACATAGTTTCGTGTTTATTATTTAAGGTATATTCAATTATTGTATTGTAGTCGTTTCCTACATATCTTGAATTTCCTACAATTGGAGTTTTTCCTTCAACTAATGAAGCTAAGTTTATATTATGAGAGTTATAAGTGATGTTGGCTTTTTCTATAAAGTCATTAATATAAGTTTCTTCTAATTGGTATTCTGTTTCACAAACATTTCCTTTTTTATAATCAAATGAGTAGAAATTAAAGAATAAGAATTTTTTATGATTAAAGTTATAAATAGATATTTTATGTTCTTCATTATAATAATAACTTTCATCATAACAACCGTTTGTTTCGAATTCTGTGAAATCTTCTTTATATCTTATGGCGTATAGTTTCTTATCTGTTTTCATTTCGAACATTGGCAGAGCCATAAATAAGATTATTAGAATTAGTATAAGTGCGAATAATAGAAATTTAAGTTTTAATTTTCTTTGCATATGGTCCTCCTTATTATAGATTTACTAGTATTACTCCAATTATTAAAAGAATAGACACTATAATTTTTTGAATAATTTTGTTTGTATCTTTATTAAAAATTAATTCAACTAAAGAGTTTAAAATTGGTGTTAGTGAAAGTAGCGCAGCCACTATTGTGATACTTCCTAGTTGATAAGCTCTTATTGAAGAATTTAACATTAGTGCCCAGGCACAGGCTGCGACTAAAAATCGTGGTTTATTATAAAGTTTAAATTCATCTTTTAAATCTTTTAATTTTAATTTACTAAAGATTGTTATTAAAAGTGCTGGTAGAGTTACTGTCATCCAAGTATAGAAAGCTAAGTTAAAATGATCAGATAAATCTACATTTATAACCATGGCAATAGCAAATAGAAATTGTGATACTATTGCCATAAGTAAATATTTATTTACTTCAAATTTTCCTTTATTATAAGTTAAAATTATATTTCCAATAATAATTATTAAAGCACCAAGTATTTTATTTAGAATGATGGGTTCTTTTAGAAAAAGGAACCCAAAGATTATCATGAAAACTGTTGATAATCTTTTTACCATACTAAATGTTGATGTTTCTAGTCCATATCTTGCTTCTGTATTTAATCTATCTGTTACTGCATAAATACAAATTACTATAAATAGGGTAAGTATTATACTTGTGTTTATTTTAAATTTTATTTCAAATATTGGAATCATTAATAATGAAAATATTCCAGTAAATACTTCTAGAAGGACTGTTAGTGCTCCTGGATTTTTCATGTTTTTATTGGCAATTTTAAAATTATAGGCAAAGACAACTGCTGATATTAAATACATGATTGTCCATAATTGCCAGGTATTAAGTATATTCATATTATCACCACTTTAATTATATAGTATTGTTTTCTTAAAATCTAGTTTGAGTCCTTTTACTTTACATATTGTTATGATATAATTTTTTTATGATAAGGAGTGATAGTAAGTGCTTGAGGTAAAAAATATTACTAAAGAGTTTGAAAAGAAAATATCACAAAAAGAAACAATTAAGTTTTTAGCAGATGATGATATTTCTTTTGAAGCAAAAGAGGGAGAGGTTGTTGGAATACTTGGACCAAATGGTGCAGGTAAAACAACATTACTTAGAATGATTGCTGGAATTATGAATCCTACAAGTGGAGAGGTTTTAGTAGATGGAAAGAATCATAAAGATAATTCTATTGAAATAAAGAAGGATATTGCTTTTTTAACAGGTAATACAAAACTTTATAAAGATATTTCTCCATATGAATTACTTAAAATGTGTGGAGAGTATTATGGTCTTTCTAAAGATGAATTAGATAGTAGGATTGATGAGATTATAAAGAAGTTTGATATGGAAAGTTTTAAACATCAAAGAATAGATACTTTATCTACTGGACAATATCAAAGAACTAGTATTTCTAGATGTGTGGTTCATGACCCAAAATATTATATTTTGGATGAACCAACGAGTGGTCTTGATGTTATTTCTAGTAAAGTAATTATTGACTTTGTAAAGGAAGCTAAAGCAAATAAGAAAACTATTTTATATTCGACACACTATATGGAAGAAGCAGAAAATATTTGTGATAAGATTGTTATGATAAATAAGGGGAAAGTTATTATTATTGGAACTCCTGAAGAGATTAGAAAGAAAACTAAAACTACTAATTTAAGAGATAGTTTCTTTGCATTAATAGGGGGTGAAAATAATGAATAAAAATAATATTTTAGTAACAATAAAAAAAGAACTTCGTTCTATGTTTAGAGATAAAAAGACTTTATTTATGATTTTTGGATTTCCTTTTGTTATTGCATTTTTTATATTTTTAATGGGATTTATGGAAGAGTCTGTTTTAGGTGAAGGTGGTACTACTTATAATGTAGGATTTAATTATACTATTAATGAGGTAGAAGAGACTTTACTTGATTCTTATCCTTTAGAATATGATTATTATAAAGATAAAGATGCTTTAGAAGAAGCTTTTGAATTAGGAGAGATTTCTGGTTATGTAATGTTTGATGATGAATCTAAAGTTTATACTATTTATACTGATACAAGTATGGGTGGTATGAATGTTAGTACTTTTCTTGCTACGTATTTAGAAGATTATAATCAATATTTAGGAAATTTAAAACTTACTAATCAAAATATTGATCCACTTGAAATTTATGATAATTTTACTATTGAAATGAAGAATGTAAGTGGAGAAGAGTTATCTACTAGTGGTTTCTTAGTTGAACTTGTTATGAGTTTATCATTTACTTATATAATTATGGCTATTACTTTAGCAGCTGTTAATATGGCAACAAGTGCTATTGCTGTTGAAAAAGAACATGGTACTTTAGAAACTATTTTAACTTTACCAATTACAACTAATGAGTTAATTTGTGGTAAATATTTAGCTAATGTTATTATTGGTGGTGTTGCTTCATTAATTGGATTTGCTTTAACTGTTGGAAGTTTTGGTATTGCTAAAAATATGTTTGAAATATATGAAGATTTTAGTATTAGTTTTGGTGCTATAGCATGGGGGATAGTTATTTGTATATTAGCATCATTCTTAATAGGTGGTATGGCTATTGCGATAACTGCTAAAGCTAAGAGTTATAAAGAAGCTCAAGCATCTGGACAAATACTTAATTATTTATGTATGATTCCTATTTTTATGACTTATTTAGATTTTAAAGTAAGTACTACTTATTATATTGTTCCAATATTAAATTACACAACTATTTTAATGGATTTATATACAGGTAATTTTGAGTATATTAATTTATTAATTACTATTTTATCTACAGTGGTTTGTATTGGAGTAGTGTTATGGTTACTTTTAAAAACATTTAAGTCAGAGAAAGTTTTATTTGGAGAATAAAAGAAGAATATGTATTCTTCTTTTTTTACATAATTTTACAGGTAGTATTTATTAAAATATTTCCATATATGTAAAGTTAGTGTTAGTTTTTAGATATTGTTTAATTTTGTGATATAATTTAAATGGAGTGATTTCATGAAAATTAAGATTAATGATGTTAATGTAAATTACATACAATATGGTGAAGGGAAAGATGTTTTGCTTCTACATGGATGGGGACAAAACATTGAAATGATGAAGCCTATTGGTGATAATTTTAGTAATAGATGTCGAATAACAATTTTAGATTTTCCAGGCTTTGGGGAAAGTGATGAACCAAGTAGTGCTTGGACTATTGAAGATTATTCGAATATGTTAGAAGAATTTGTTAAAGAGTTAGATATTAAAAAGCCAGTTATTATGGGACATTCATTTGGTGGAAGAGTAGCAATTAGATATTCTTCAAATCACGCTGTTGAAAAAGTTGTATTATTTGGTAGCCCTTGTATTAGAGTTGAGAAGAGGTTGCCACTTTCTACAAGAATTTTAAAAGCAATAAAGAAATTACCAGGAATGGATAAAATTGGTGAATATATGAAAAAATATATTGGTTCTAGAGATTATAAAGCTGCTAGTCCAATTATGAGACAAACATTAGTAAATGTTGTTAATGAAGATTTATCAAATTATGCTAAAGAGATAGAAGAACCAACGTTGCTTATTTGGGGAGAATTTGATGATGAAGCACCAGTAGAAGAAGCTAGAGTACTTGAAAGTATCATGATGGATGCTGCATTAATTGTTTTACCTGGTACACATTATGCATATTTAGAAAACTTACCAAGAGTTGTTAGTATTCTTGATAACTTTATATAGGAGGGTATTATGATTTTAGTATCAATATTAGTATTAGCTTTGTTGTTTGCATGTTTCTTTAAAACTAAAAGAAGCCTACATATGTTACAACAAAATTTATATAATGAAAATAATCGTTATATTAAATGGGTATTTAAAAATTATAAGCAATTTATAGATTTAGATATTATTCTTATTTTAATTGCTTTTGCAGGAGCATTAGTATTTTATGATTTATCATTAGTATCTAATATAGCTATGATTGTTATTATAGGAGTTAGTTATTTACTTGGATATAGTTGGATTAAAAGAATTAAGAATGATCAAAATAAAAAGCCACTTGTTGTGACTGCGAGAATTAAAAGACTTATTTGTACAATTACAATTTTATATTTTATTCCACTTGTATTAATGAGTTATTATATGGCAAATAAAGAGTTTTTCTGGCAAATGTTATTTGTTATTACATTTATGATTTATTTTAATACATTTGTTGTTTATGTTGCGAATATAATAAATTGGCCAATTGAAAGAATGGTTTATTTACATTATAAGAGTAAGGCTCAAAGTAAATTAAAGAAAATGAATAATTTAAAAATTATTGGTATTACTGGTAGTTATGGTAAGACAAGTAGTAAGAATATTTTAAGTGATATTTTAAATATTAAATATAATGCTTTACCAACTCCAAGAAATTTAAATACTTTTAATGGTTTAATTATGACTGTTAATAATCATATGGATAAGTTTACTGATATTTTTATTGCAGAAATGGGTGCTTATGTTAAGGGTGAAATTAAAGGACTTTGTAAATTAATAAAACCTAAGTATGGTATTTTAACAAGAATTGGAACTGCTCATTTAGAAAGTTTTGGTAGTGAAGAAAATATTATTAGTGGTAAGTTTGAACTTATTGAATCATTACCAAGTGATGGATTTGCAGTACTTAATGGTGATGATCCAAAACAAGTTAATTATAAGTTAAAGAATAAAGTAAAAACTATTTGGATTGGTATTGATAATAAAGATGTTGATGTTAGAGCTACTAATATTAAATGTTCTTCTAAAGGTACTAGTTTTGATGTAGAGTTTAAAAATGATAAGAAGAAATATAGTTTTGAAACTAAATTATTAGGAAATCACAATGTTTATAATATTTTAGCTGGTATAGCATGTGGTGTTGAGTTTGGAATTGATGTTGATGAATTAATTTCAGCAGTTAAATCAGTTAAACCAGTTGAACATAGATTAGAGTTAAAGAAACTTGGTAATTTCTATCAAATAGATGATGCTTATAATTCTAATCCAGTAGGAGCAGAAAATGCTTGTAAAGTACTTGGTATGATGCCTGGTTTAAAGGTCGTTGTTACTCCTGGTATGATTGAACTTGGGGCTAAAGAAAAAGAATACAATAAGAAATTTGGTAAACAAATCGCTGAAGTTGCAGATTATGCAGTACTTATTGGAGAAAAGAGAACTAAGCCAATTTATGAGGGTTTAATAGATAAGGGATTTGACAAAGAAAAGATTATAGTTTTTAATGATGTTAGAGATGCATATCCTTTTATAGGAAGCTTAACTGGTAAAAAAGATGTTTATGCTTTATTTGAAAATGATTTACCAGATACATATAACGAATAGGGAGATGAAGTTATGAAAATTAAAGTTGGAGTTATTTTTGGTGGTGAGTCTGTTGAACATGAGGTAAGTATTATCTCTGCTATGCAGGCTATTAATAAAATTGATTTAGAAAAATATGAAGTAGTACCAATTTATATAACTAAGGATAGAGAATGGTATACTGGAGAAATGTTAAAGGATATTGAAGTATATCAAGATTTAAGTTTAATTAAGAAATATAGTAAGAATGTAGTTTTATATTATAAGAATGGAGCTTTTGTATTACAAAATAAAAAGTTCCCTAGAAATATTGTTAAGGAAATTGATATTGCATTCCCAATTGTACATGGTACAAATGTAGAGGATGGAGTACTTCAAGGTTATTTACAAAGTGTTGGTATTCCACTAGTTGGACCTGATGTTTATGGAGCTGCTGTTGGACAAGATAAAGTTTATATGAAAGCTATTTGGGAACAAGCTGGTCTTCCTATGACTAAGTATGTTTGGTTCTATGATGTTGATTATAAACAAGATAGAGATGAAGTCCTTAAGAAAGTTGCTAAACTAAAATATCCAGTTATTGTTAAACCTGCAACTACAGGTTCAAGTGTTGGTATTTCAGTTTGTGATAATGAAGAAAAATTATTAGAAGCAATTGATGATGCTATTCAATATGATAATAAGATTTTAGTAGAAGAAGTTGTTGAAAACTTAAAAGAATGTAATATTGCTGTTATGGGTAATTATGAACACCAAAAAGTTAGTGAAATTGAAGAAGTATTCTCAGGTAATAAGTTCTTAACTTATGCTGATAAATATATTGGTGGAGGAAAAGGTAAACTTAAAGGTGCTAAAGTTCCAGTTAAAACTAGTAAGGGTATGGCTTCTGCTAGTAGAAAATTACCTGCTGATTTGCCAAAGGATATGAGAGAAGAAATTGAAGAGATTGCTGTTAAAGCATTTAAGGCTTTAGGTAGTGCAGGAAATTCTAGAATTGATTTCTTAATTGATGATAAAACTAATAAAGTTTATATTAATGAAATTAACTCAATTCCAGGAAGTTTAGCTTTCTATTTATGGGAAGAAAAAGGAACTAACTTTACTCATATGTTAGAAGATATGATTAATATTGGAGTTAAAGATTATAAGAAGAGAGTTAGTAAGACTCATTCATTTGAAAGTAATATCTTAAAAGGATTTGCTCAAAATGGTGGAGTTAAAGGAATGAAAGGTATGAAGGGAAAACTTAGATAGTTTTCTCTTTTTTTATAAAAAAAATAAAGGATGTTATCCTTTATTTAAATATTCAGCTAAATTAATTGTTTTATCTATAATTTGTTTTTTATTATTGGGAGTTTCTAAAAGCTTTGTTGTTATAGGAATAGGAACTATTCCATATGATATTAATATTTTATTATAGACAAGAGTAATTTTATATAAATAATCTTCATTATCTTTATATATGTTATATAAGTTATTTAGTATATCGCTTGATTCTTCTAGAAATTCTATTTCTGTTGTATGATTAAATATAAAACTATAATGTCTACGAAGATTAGTTAAGTATGGTTGAGTAACTAGTTCTTCATTTAATTCAATTATTTTCTTTTCTGTTAGTAAAGAATTTAGAATTTCTTTTACTTCAGAAATATTATTTACTTTTGTATTATGAAGTATTACTCTTATATATTCTTCGTATTTATCTTTTCTTTTTTTAGAAATAAATGCTTCTAAATTATCTTTATTTAGATTATTTAATAAATTATTTGTTGTTTTGTTTAGTTTTAATATATTTGATGAATATTTAACTTTTTCTTTTTCATATTTCTTAAATAATAAAGTAGGGGAAGAGTTAAATATTTTTTCTATTTCTTTTATATTATGTGGAAAATCTTTATTTTCTTTAATATTTAATTTTTTTATATTATCTACAATATGTCTTGCTTCATGCCATGAGTAGTTTGTATTTAAAACTTTATCGTATAGATTCATAAATCTATTACTTTCTTCGTAAGAAATATTAGTTTGTTCATAGTTATTTATTTTTGTATAGTATGGTATTTTATATGACTTATACCAATAATATAATAGATCTATATGTTGTTTTATTTCGTGGATAGTAGAATAGACTATATAGTTTTCTTCAGAGATATTTGTTAGTGAATGTATTTTATATTTTTCTGTTTCTATTTGAATTAAACTGTCTAATGTTGGAATGTTTGAAAACCAATAACTATTTTTTAAAATTGAGTTATAGATTCCAACTTGTAATCTTTTAAGAAATGTTTTGGCGTTATCTTTTGAATAACCGTATATTTTTTCTGAGAATGATGACCAAGAATTTATTTTTTGGATGAGTTCATTGGTCATTTTTTGTTTATGTATCTCTATCATACTATCACCTAGTATAATTATATATTATTTATGTTGATTTGGAAATTAAAAAATTTTTTGTTAGTAAATGATAGTTTTTTTTAAATTTAAGTAGTGTTGATTATAAAAAAGAAAAATACTATTTAGAAAATAGTATTTTGGTTATGTTTAATAAGTAAATTTGCATATTTGCTTATATTGCTAGTTATTTGATAGTATAAATGTCGGATACATTTGATGTGTGTATTTCTTTCTGGAAATATTTTCTAGAGAGGAGGTGTTTATAATGTCTAAGAGAGAAAATTCTTTCTTTGTAATTATATTGCTTCTGCTTTTAATTGTAATTGTGTTACTCTTAAAGTAAAAAAACTCAACATTAGTTGAGTTCACCCATTAAAGAATATCCAGAAAAGGTATGCATTTGAGAGAGATCAAATGTATCCTTTTTGTTTATACAGAATATTCACCTATAATATAACAAAAAAAAGACTTGTGTTCAAGTCTTTTAATTCAATATGGTGGGCTGTTAGGGATTCGAACCCTAGACTCACTGATTAAGAGTCAGTTGCTCTACCAACTGAGCTAACAGCCCATTTCCAAATTGCATAATCTATTTTATATCAAATTATTTATAATTTCAATAGTTTTTTTGAAATTTAATTATTAAAAGTATAATAATTTTTTTATTAAATATAATATATAGGAGAGTAATATAATAAAAAATATAAAAAAATGGTAAAATTTGCTTGACTTAGGTCATGTATTTATAGTATTCTATATTTGCGATTGAGAAATTTGATAAAAAAAGTTAAATTTCCTCTTGCAAAAGTTTTCAATTTAGTATAAAATGAAAAAGTACCAATTATTAATGGACCTGTAGCTCAGTTGGTTAGAGCACACGCTTGATAAGCGTGGGGTCACAGGTTCAAGTCCTGTCAGGTCCACCATTAATAATGCCTCAATAGCTCAGCTGGTTAGAGCACTTGACTGTTAATCAAGGGGTCCTAGGTTCAAGTCCTAGTTGGGGCGCCATTTTTTATGGCCAGTTGGTGAAGCGGCTTAACACACTGCCCTTTCACGGCAGCATTCACGGATTCGAATTCCGTACTGGTCACCATTTGAAATTTAAAACTCCGAAAGGAGTTTTTTATTATTTATGTCGATTAAAAAATAAATTTATTTATTGACATATCTTAGTTAATAATGTAATATTGTATATGCGGACGCACAAGAGATGGAGTAGTACTCAAGAGGCTGAAGAGGCGCCCCTGCTAAGGGTGTAGGTCGGGCAACTGGCGCGAAGGTTCAAATCCTTTCTACTCCGCCATTAGAAATTACCTTGCTTAGGCAAGGTTTTTTTGTGTTATAATGTTTTAAAAGGAGATGCTAGTTATGAAAGAAGAAAAATTTAAAATTGTATTAGATGATGATGAGAAAGTATTATGGTGTGATGGCGTAAATAAAAGTGCTTATATTAAAAAATGTGCTAGTAAGTTATTTTTATTTGGTTTATTTCCGCCTTTTGCAGTACTTATGTTAGGTATTCCTTATACATTAGTTTTACTTGTATTATCTTTATTAAATATAATTCCTTTATTAGTAGGAGTAATTCATTTTATATTTTCTATTTGTGCAGTTTGTTTTTATCTTAAATGTTTAAATATGGAAGCTGATAATACATTCTTATGTATAACTGATAAGAGAGTTATTAAAAGAGGCGGAGTATTTAATAATAAGTTTATTCATTATTCTTTAAAGAATATTGGTACTATTGAAGTATCTGGTGGTTTATTTGATAGTAAGGATGAAAATCCAAGCGCTGATTTAATTATTTCTGTTAAGGACTTTCATATGAATACTGATGGTGAAGGTCATAATACTAAGTTATTTATTACTTCTTTAAATAATGCATATGATTGTTATAAAAAACTTAGTGATCTAACAGAAGGTAATAATGAATCTATTAGAATTAAACATGAAAAATAATGTTTTTTAGTACTAAAACTATAGTGGTTTTAGTACTTTTTTATATTATTAATTTAGTAGTATACAAATTAGAAATATGATATACTTGAAGTAGGAGTGTGAACCATGAATAAATTCATAAAGAAATTCCTAAATAATTTTGAAAGTATTAATAATTACTATAGTTATTTAGTGGATAAAACAAAACAAAAAGAATATGTAGGTATTACTAATGAATGGTTGATTGATAATTTTTACTTATTAGTTGAACATAAAAGTAATATGGTCCATGATAAGAAAGAGATATCTAAAAGAATTAAGAATATTGATACTATTTATAATGCTGTTAAGAGTATTGTTTTAGAGTTTAACTATAATATTAATTTTGAAGATTTAACTAGTTCTTTAAGACAATATCAAAGACAACATAAAATATATTTTTCTTATAAAGAAATTAAAAGTATAAAGGAAATATTATTATTTATTTATGCTGAAAGATTATGTAATCTTTGTAAAGAAGAACATTCTAAGTTAATTGATAAAGATACTATTCATAAAATTATTAAAGATTATGAAGATAAAGATATTGAACTTAGTGTTTTCTTAAAAGATGGTATTTCTATTCCTAAGAATAGACATTATTTATTTGAACTTAATAATCAATTAAAAGAGTTGGGTGCTAAAAATAATAAGCTATTTAAGGAACTTAATGAACTTTTAGAAGAAAAGCAAATAAGTTTAAAAGAATTAATTAATGATGAATATCAAAGAAGAGTAGAAAATGATATTTTAATTTCTAATATTTTTGGAGATTTAAAGGAATTCTTTGAATATAGTGATGAAGATTTATATAAGAAAACATCTAAGACTGAAAAGATGTTTATGGAAGATGAAATCTATTCTAAGATGACTCCTGAATCAAAAGCATTATATCGTAAACAATTATTAAAACTTGCGAAGAAGAAAAAAATGAGTGAAGTTGAATGTTTAGATATGTTGTTTGAACAAACTGATAGAGATGATTATCATATTGGATTTCAGTTATTTGATAGAAAGAGTAAAAGTTCTAATGTAGTTATATATATATTAGTTCTTGGTTTATTAACTATTTTAACTAGTTTATTCTTATGCAATTATTTTATTAGTATAAAGTGGTTAGGATTTATAATTTTATTGATTCCTGTAGGACAGTTATATTCACAAGTTATAAATCATTTATTAACTAGATTTGTTAAACCTAATGTTTTACCAAAACTGGATTTTACTAAGAAGGGTATTCCAGATGATGCTAGAACAATGGTAGTTATTCCAACTATTGTTGGTAATGAAGCTAAGATTAAAGAAATGTTTGATGTACTTGAAACTTTCTATATTATTAACAAATCTGATAATTTATATTTTACTTTACTTGGAGATATTAAGGGTGGTAAAGAGGAAGTTATGCCATTTGATGAAGTTATTTCTAAGTATGGACAAGAATATGCTACTAAGTTAAATAAAAAGTATGGAAAAGATTTATTCTATTTTATTTATCGTAAGAGACATTGGAATGAAAAAGAAGACCAATATTTAGGTTATGAAAGAAAACGTGGAGCTTTAGTTCAATTTAATCAAATCTTACTTGGTAAAATGGATGATAAAACTAATAAGAAATATTTTAATGTTAATATGCTTTATAATAAGAAACTTGGTGTTAAGTATGTTATTACATTAGATGTTGATACAAGACTTGTATTAAATTCTGCACTTAATTTAGTTGGTTGTATGGCACATCCGATGAATAGACCTGTTTTAAATAAGGCTGGTACTAGAGTTATTAAGGGTTATGGTTTAATGCAACCAAGAGTAAGTCTTGATATTGAAGCTACTAATAAGAGTTTATATAGTCAAATTTTTGCTGGTATAGGTGGATTTGATACATATAGTGCTGTTGTTCCTAATGTATATCAAGATTCATTCGGAGAAGGTAGTTTCGTTGGAAAAGGTATTTATGATTTAGAGACATTTGATAAATTATTATCAAATAGATTTCCAGATAATTTAATTTTATCTCATGACTTATTAGAGGGGAATTATTTAAGATGTGGATATGTTTCTGATATTGAGTTTATTGATGATTTTCCATCTAAATTCTTAACTGATACTTCTAGACAACATAGATGGGCTAGAGGAGATGTACAAATTATTTCTTGGTTAGGAAATAAAGTGCGTAATAAGAGCGGAGAAAAAGAAAAGAATCCAATTAGTTTACTTGGTAAATATAAAATAATGGATAATATTGTTCGTATGTTCTTACATCCAGCATTATTAATCATATTATTATGTGCAGTTATTTTAGAGGATGTATCTCCAGTACTTTGGATTGGGTTTGTATTCCTTGAAATTGCTGTTCCAATTATATTCTTTATTCGTAATATTTTAAAACGAGAAGGTAAAGAAAAGACTACAGTTTATTATAAACATGTATTCTTTGGTGGTAAGAGTTTATTACTTCGTTCATATATAGTTTTTGCAACTTTACCATATTATACAAAGTTATATATGGATGCATTCTTTAGAACTATTTATAGATTAACTGTTAGTCATAAGAATTTACTTAACTGGATTACTGCAGAGGATGCTGAAAAGTTAATTAGAGGAGATTTAGGCGGTTATATTAGAAACTTTGTTCCTAATATAGTTATGTCTCTAATATTAATTTTAGTTACTGTATTTACTGGTAATTATAGTGCTTTAATTTTAGCAGCTGTATTCTTAAGTGCTCCATTTGTTGTATATGCAGTTAGTTGCGATATCGATCATAACAGGGTTGAACTTAAAGAAAATAAAGTAGAAGAAATTCGTGAACTTGCTAAAAATACTTGGATGTATTTTAAAGATAATTTAAAAGAAGAATATCATTATTTAATTCCAGATAATTATCAAGAAAATAGAGAACAAAAACTTGATTTAAGAGCTTCTCCTACAGCAATTGGTTTTTCATTAACTAGTGTTATTGGTGCTTATGAATTAGAGTTTATTGAAAAAGATGAAGCAATTTTCTTATTAAAAGAAATTATTCATACTGTTGATAGTTTAGATAAATGGAATGGTCATTTATATAACTGGTATGATATTCCTAGTAAGAGAGTATTACCTCCAGGATTTGTTTCAACAGTTGACTCTGGAAACTTTGTTGCTAGTTTAATAGTTGCTAGAGAATTTTTGGAGAAATTTGAAGAAGAAGATACTGTTAAACTTTGTGATAAGTTAATTAAAAATACTAACTTTAAGAAGTTATATACTAAAAAAGATGTATTTAGTATTGGATATGATGAAGGTGAAGGTAGACTTTCAGTTTATAACTATAATAAGTTTGCGAGTGAGTCTCGTTTAACAAGTTATTTAACTATTTGTTTGGGTGATGCTCCAAGTAAACATTGGTTCTGTTTAGATAAGTCTTTAACAACATATAAAGGACATAAAGGATTAATTTCTTGGTCTGGTACTTCATTTGAGTATTTCATGCCATTACTATTTATGAAAAATTATCCAAATACATTATTTGATGAAAGTTATCACTTTGCGAAGTTCTGTCAAAAAGATTTCATGGAAAGTGTTTCTCATAAATTACCTTGGGGTATTAGTGAGTCTGCTTATAATGAATTAGATAATGCATTAAATTATAAGTATAAAGCTTTTGCAACTCCATATTTAAAAGCAAAAGAAGATAAAGAAAATAGAATTGTTATTGCTCCTTATGCTTCACTTATGGCAATGGAATTATTCCCAGAAGAAGTTTATGATAATATTCAAAAATTCAAACATTTAGATATGTTTGGTAAGTATGGTATGTATGAAGCTTATGACTATGACAATAGAGGAGTAGTTAAAGCATTCTTTGCACACCATCAAGGAATGAGTTTAGCTGGAATAGTTAATTATTTGAAACCAGATGCAATAAAGAACTATTTCCATGAAAATGTTAATATTAAAACATTTGAAGTGTTATTAAAAGAAAAAGTTCAAGTTAAGACTAGTATTGATCTTAAGATGGCTAGATATAAGAAATATGATTATGATAAAGAGAAAATTGAAAATGATATTAGATACTTTGATTATCTTTCTTATATGCCTGAAGTATCAGTGTTATCAAATAAGAAGTATTGTTTATTAATGAATGATAGAGGAAATAGTTTCTCTAGATATAGAACATTACAATTAAATAGATATCGTAAAGTTACTGAACAAGATTATGGAATATTTATGTATATTAAAGATCTTGATAGTAATTATGTATGGAGTAATACTTATGCACCTATTAATAAGATGCCTGATAAATATGAAGTAGTATTTGCATCTGATAAGATTAAGTATTATAGAACAGATGGTGATATTAAGACTAAGACAGAGATTGTTGTTACTAAGAATCATCATGCTGAAATTAGAAAAATAACATTTAAGAATAATAGTGATAAAGTTAAGAGATTACAACTTACTACTTATACTGAACCAATTCTTTGTGAGAATATGTCTGATGTTAGCCATAGAGCATTTAGTAATATGTTTATTCACTCTGATTATGATAAGAAAACTAATTCATTAGTTGTAAGAAGAAAGAGTCGTGGAGAAAGCAATATTAGTAGTTATATGGTTAATAGATTAATTGTTGCTAATCCAAAAGACGAATATTCATATGAAACAGAAAGAAGAAGATTTGTTGGTAGAAATAGATTAGTTAGTGATCCTCGTGCATTAAATGAAAAATTAAGTAATTATGTAGGAGATAACTTAGATCCAGTTATGAGTTTAAGAAATACTATTGAGATAGCTCCTAATGGAAGTGAATCAGTATACTTAATTGTTGGATTTGGTAGAAGTAGAGAACAAATTCAAGATATTATTAAAACTTATAATGGAGAATATGCTATTAATAAAGCATTTAGATTTGCATCTTTAATGAATATTATTAACACTAAGAATATGAATGTTACTGGTGAAGATATGAGAACTTATAACATTATGTTAAATTACTTATATCAAACTACTAAGATTTCAGTTAGTGAAGAAAGAATGGATTATTTAAGAAAGAATGCTTTAGGACAAAATGGATTATGGAAGTTTGGAGTTAGTGGAGATAGACCAATAATTTCAGTAGAAATTTCAGATATTAATGATATGCATTTTGTACTTGATGTATTAAAAGCATTTGAATATTATAAAAATAATTCAATCTTTGTAGATATTGTTATTATTAATAGTGAATCTAGTCAATATGCTAAGATTATTAAGAAAGAGATAGAAGAAGAAATGTATCGTATGTATACATTAAATAGTTTCTATCATACACCTGGTTCTATTACTGTTATTGATAGTAATGAGATTACTAGAGAAGAAAGAAGTTTATTAAATATTGTTCCAAGATTAAGATTTGTAATTAATAATCATGAAACATTAAAAGAAGCAGTATTAGAATTACAAGAGAAGAATAAGATTTGTGATTATAGTACTTCTCCTGTTGAAGAAACATTACCAATGTTAAATCCAGAAAGATTAAAATTTGATAATGGATTTGGTGGATTTAAAAATAGTGGTCGTGAGTATGTTATTTATAATAAAGATACTCCAGCTCCTTGGGTAAATGTTATTGCTAATAAGAAATTTGGTACTATTGTTACAAATAATGGTTGTGGATTTACTTATGCATATAACTCAGGGGAATTTAAAATAACTTCATGGACTAATGAAATGATTGTTAATGATAAGAGTGAAGGATTTAAGTTTAATGGTAAGACTTTTGATCCTACTAAGTGTACTCATGGATTTGGTTATAGTATTTTAGAAAATGAAACTAAGGATTTAAAGAAAGAAATTACTGAGTTTGTAGCAGTAGATGATTCTGTTAAGATTTACTTATTAAAATTAACTAATAAGTTGGCTAAGAAAAATGATGTGGATATTTCTTACTTTATTAATCCAACATTTGGTAATTTTGAAGAGAAGACTGCTAGACATATATTATCTGAGTTTATGGGCGATGATAATTATATGAAGTTAAGAAATGTTTATAGTATTAACTTTGGTGATGTTAATGTATTTATGTCTTCATCAGAAAAAATTGAAAGTGCTATATGTGATAAGATTTTATCTAAGAGTATTGATACAAAAGTTAGTTTAGATGCTAATGAAGAGAAGACAGTAGCATTTGTACTTGGATGTGGAATGAGTGATAGAGAAAATCTTGAACTTATTAGAAAGTATACTAATGTAAGTAATGCTACTAAAGAATTAAAAGCAGTTAAGGATAACTGGAAAAATACTTTAGGTACAATTGAAGTTAAATCAGATGATAAGAGCTTTGATTATGTTGTTAATGGTTGGTATTTATATCAAGCACTATCTTCAAGAATTATGGCTAAAGCTGGGTTCTATCAAGTAAGTGGTGCTTTTGGATATCGTGATCAGTTGCAAGATTCAATGAATATTGCAATGATTAAACCAGAGATAACAAGAGAACAAATTTTAACTAACGCAGCTCATCAATTCCCAGAAGGAGATGTTCTACATTGGTGGCATGAAAAGAATAAGTTTGGTTTAAGAAGTAGATATAAAGATGATTATTTATGGTTAGTATATGCAACTATTTATTATGTTGAAGTTACTGGAGATAAATCAATTCTTTATGAAGAAGTTCCTTATTTACTTGGGGATAAGTTAAGTGAATATGAACATGAAAAAGGTATTACATTTAGTTATTCTAATGAAAGAGGAACATTACTTGATCACTGTATTAGATCACTTCAACTTTCAATGCATTCATTAGGTAAACATAAACTTCCACTTATGGGTGGTGGAGACTGGAACGATGGTATGAATAAAGTTGGTATTAAAGGACAAGGTGAATCTGTTTGGTTAGGATTCTTCTTATATGGAATTATTAGTGATTTTGTTAAGATGATGAATAAACTTGATAAGAAGTTTGATACTGATGAATATACTAAGTTTAATGAAAAATTAAGTGATGCATTAAATAAGAAAGCTTGGGATGGAGAATATTATTTAAGAGCTTACTTCGATAATGGAGATAAGTTAGGAAGTCATGAGAATAGTGAATGTAAGATTGACTTAATTTCTCAAAGTTTCTCTATTTTAAGTGAAGTTGTTCCAAAAGATAGATTACAAAGTGTAATTAATTCAGTTGAAGATAACTTAGTTGATAATGATAGTAAAATTATTAAATTACTAACTCCGCCATTTGAAAAGAGTTTAAATAATCCAGGATATATTATGAATTATCCAAAAGGTATTCGTGAAAATGGTGGTCAATATACACATGCTGCTGCTTGGTATATTATGGCTTTAATAAAAGCTGGATATAGTGATAGAGCATTTAGATATTATCAAATGATTAATCCTGTTAATCGTAGTATTAATGAGAAGTTAGTTAATTCTTATAAGACTGAACCTTATGTTATAGCAGCTGATATTTATTCAGCTGAGCATCATCCAGGACGAGGAGGATGGACTTGGTATACAGGTTCTGCAGGATGGTTCTATAGAGTTGGTATTACAGAAATTCTTGGATTAAAGAAAAATGGTGATATCTTAAGAGTTGTTCCAGCAATGCCAGTTGCTTGGGAAAAGTTTAATGTAGTATATCATTACTTAGATACAACTTATGAAATTGAAGTTGTTAAGAGTAAGAAAGATTCTGTTGTAGTTGATAGAAGAACTCAAGAAGAAGGATATATTAAACTTGAAAATGATGGAAAGACTCATAAAGTAGTTGTACATACAAGATAGGAAGAAATTCCTATCTTTTTTGTTTAATATTGTCAAGTGTTAGATCTGTTAATTTACAAGTAATATATTTAGTTGTTATAATTTATTTAGAATAAGGAAGTGTTTGTATGGAAAAACAAAGACAAGTAAAGATTTTATCGATAGTTGCTCTTGTTATAGCTATAGTGGGGATGAGTTTGGGTTTTGCGGCGTTTTCAACAACATTAAAAATTACGTCAAGTGCAAGCGTTAGTCCTAATAGTGATGATTTTAAAGTTGTTTTTTCTGATTCTGCAACAAGTATTTTAGGAGAAGGACAAACTGCTACTTTAAAAGGTGGTAATGGTGGAGGTAAGGCAGAAAATGGTATTATTAGTTCTTCTAAAGTATCTGGTTTAAAAGGTAATTTTACTAATAAAGGTGATATGGTTGATTATTTGTTTTATGTTCATAATGTGGGAGAGTATGATGCTTATTTAAAAGGAGTTAATATTGAACTTGTAGATGGAACTGGTTCTACCAAAGTATGTAGAGCATCTACTACTGATGAAACCAAAGCAACTGATTCATTAGTTCAAGCTGCCTGTGATGATATTCACCTTTATATAATGGTTGGTGATTATGAATATGTTGTAGGTGATACAAATATTGTTGGACATCTATTAGAAAAAGGCACAGTACAAGAAGTGGGGATTGTTATAGATTATACAGGAACAAGTTCGTTGGTTGATGGTCCATTTGATGTAACTTTTGGTGATTTATCATTAGAATTTAGTACTGTTGATAATGAACTTATTACTTTTACGATTGATGATTATGTATACCAAGCTGTGAAAGGGATGACTTGGGAAGAATGGGTTAATAGTGAATTTAATTCAAGAAAATTTAGTATTAGGAGTGGAACTGTTTTTTTAGAGGGTGAAGGATACTTATTTAATCATTTACTTACTTCAAAAATAGAAGGTTCTGCAGAAATTATTAATGATGAACAATATGTTGTTGCAACTGCACCAATTGGATAAAAAAGGAATATATTTATGGAAAAAAGTAGAAAAGTAAAATTTATTATTATGATTACTTTGATGGTAGCAATATCTGCAATGAGTTTAGGATTTGCAGCTTTTTCTGCTACTTTAAATATTTCTTCAAGTGCTTCGGTTACTCCTAGTAGTGATGATTTTAAGTTACATTTACATAATCAAACAACACATACAAGTGATTTAAGTTCTCAAATAGCAAATATAGTTGGATATAATGGAGCTATAGCTGGAACTCCTGCAAAATATTTACCTACAAATAGTTTGAGCATACATCCTTTTGGTGGTACATTTACCGCTCCAGGACAGTATATTGAGCTAAAAGCTTATATTGTTAATGAAGGATATTATGATGCTTATTTAGGTGACATTATTTATAATAATGTTGATGGCACTGATTCCTTTGTTTCTTGTACTATTCCTAGCGATAGTGATGCTTCACAAGCGTTGGTTGATGCTGCGTGTGATGATTTCACTGTAAATGTAGAGATTGATGATAATCTTATAACAAAAGATGAAACATATTTATATGGATATGTATTACCACAAGGAGAAGCAGCATCTTTAACAATAAGAATAATTTATGATGAAAATGGTGATAGAGCAGATGGTGCATTTTATGTGCAATTTGGAAGTATAACTATTGATTTTGGTACAGTTGGTAATCAATTAATAAGTTTTAAAATTGATGGAACTGAATTTCAGGCTGTGAAGGGAATGACATGGGAAGAATGGTTGAATAGTTCTTATAATATAAAGGGCTTTTTTTTAAATGAAGATGGAAATGTTGCGATTGATGCAAACTGGGCCATTCTTGCAAAGGGTACTGATGTAATTGTTGAAGGCAAGAACTACTTAAGTTTTGGCTAATTGATTTTTAGTTTATTGAGGTGTATTTCTATGAGAAAAAACAGAAAGACAAAATTTGTAATTATGATTACTTTAATGGTAGCAATATCTGCAATGAGTTTAGGATTTGCAGTTTTTTCTGCTACTTTAAATATTTCGTCTAGTGCTTCAGTTACTCCTAGTAGTGATGATTTTAAGTTACATTTACATAATCAAACAACACATACAAGTGATTTACTCTCTCAAAAAGTAAATATAGTTGGTTATAATGGGGCGATAGTTGATTCTTCTGTGAAGTATTTACCTTTAAGTGCTTTAATAATTCCTAATTATAATATTAATTTTACAGAGCCTGGACAATATGTTGAAGTGAAAGCTTATATTGTTAACGAAGGATATTATGATGCTTATTTAGGTGATATTATTTATAATAACGTTGAGGGGACGGATTCATTTATATCTTGTACTGTACCTAGTGATAGCGGTGCTTCACAAGCATTAGTTGATGCGGCATGCGATGATTTTACTGTAACGGTAGATATTGATGGCAATCTTATAACAGAAGATGAACCATATTTATATGAATATGTATTGCCACAAGGGGAGGCAGCATCTTTAACTATAAGATTTATTTATGATGCAAATGGTGATAGAGCAGATGGTGCGTTTGATGTGCAATTTGGAAGTATAACTATTGATTTTAGTACAGTTGAAAGAGAATTAATTTCTTTTTATGTAAATGGTGTTGAGCATCAAGCTATACTAGGTATGAATTGGAAAAGTTTTCTTACAAGTAGTTACAATATAAGCGGTTTTAGATATAATGGCGATTATACGAATGGAATTTGTATAGCTGATAGAACAATAAAAAATAGTTCTGGTAATTTTGTAATAGATACTGATAATATTATTTTTGGTGAGCAATATTCTATTGGTGGGATATGCGGTCCTGAACAATAAACGATGTAATAATCTATAATTATTTTTGAAAGTTAATTATAAAAATTAAAAATCTTCTCATACTATGTGTGGGAGGATTTTTTTATGTTAAATTATGATAATGTTCCAGAAAATATTTTAACTGAAAAAGATTCTATTACTTGTTTACTTACTACACTAAAAGAAATGTCTAAAAATTATGTTACTGCTATGACTGAGTCTAGTAATGAAAGTTTGTTCAATGTATATAATGAAATACTTGAAAAGGTTAGCAGTTTACAAAGAGAAGTATATGAGGTTATGTTTAGAAAGGGTTGGTATATTTTAGAAAAGTGTGATGCTAATAAAATTAATACTAAGTATCAAACATTATCTAAAGAATATGCTAATTTAGGTGGAGAATAAGATTTAATCTTATTCTTTTTATTTACATTTCTTTGTAAATATAATTGGTTAATAAATTGTATAGTTATAACGTTGCTGTTATAATTTACTTATAATATAGGTGATTATATGGAACATAATAGACAAATTAAAATATTATCAATAGTTGCATTAGTAATAGCAATAGTTG
>JAGARQ010000054.1 GCA_017622175.1 Bacilli bacterium
CATCTTTTACACTAGCTCCACAATTAGGACATTGTTTTACACTATGACCAGTAACATAATCTTTAACAAACACTAATTTAAATGCTTGCTCTGACTTATTCTTATCATCACCATTAATAATTTCATTATTAGTAACATCTTTAGTATAATTAAATGCCTTAATTTTTTGAACTAACACAACTCTAGTATTACGTTGTGTTTTATGAGCACTAACAATTTTAGAACCCTTATTTTCAACATCACTAATTACTAACTTTTGTTTATGTTTCTTTAAAAGTTCAATTTCATCTATATAACTTTTAGCCATGTTCTTAGTACAAAGTTTTCTAATAGTATCATAATCATCAATACAAGAAGCTTTTAATAAACCTTGTAATTTACTAAATAATTCTTTCTTTAAAAGAACACCATCATTAATATCCGCTTGTGATAATATACCTTCATTAATTTCTTCATATTCACTATAACTCTTATTACCAGAAACAACCTTATTTAATTTACTTATTCCAGCAACAACAAATGTAATAAGACATCCAAATATTCCTAACCCTAAAGGTATATATGGATTTCCTTTCTTAAATCCAGGAAACTTATATTTATATTCATCTTCCCACTCATTTTCAATTTCCCAAAGAGTTCGTTCATAAGCAGTAATTTCTTGATTCTTTGTTCTAATCTCATTATTCTTATTAGTTTGTTCTTTTCTTTTAGCTGTAATTTGATCTTCTAAAGCATAATATCTATCACTCCAACCTCTGTCTTCCATAAAGACATCAGTTTTTTGACGTTGTAATAAAGTGATTTCTCTATCAATAGCCTCTACTTCTTTTTTTAAATCTTCAATTGCCTTCTTATTAGCAGCAATACCATCATTACATTCTTTTGTTTTATCTTCAATTTTCTTGTCAAATAAAGCTCTGTCTTCAATTAAAAATTCTTTATGTTCTCCCATCTTATAAATAGAAAAACCAATTAAACACCCTGAAATAAGAAGACCAATAAGTAATATTAATAATGGTCTATTATTCTTTTTAACTTTTTTCATAAACACACCTTCTATTCTAACGGACTAGTAATTTCTTCTACTTTACCAAACTCTTCATAATTTAGTGTAATATTCATATTAGATACACATATTCCCTTAACCTTACAGTAACTATCAAGTAAATATTTAACCTCAGTAATATTATTATCTTCATCAACACTAATAATTATTTCATTAGGTATTTCTTCAACATCAATATCAACACCTTCAAATAATTTACTAATAGTAGCACTTGAAATTTTAAAATTATATACATCTTTACCACTATCGTATTCTGTCTTAGAAATATAAGTAGCTTTTTCTATTAAAGATTTAATTATATTAGTATCCATAAACTTATTATAATTAATTGGATTACTAACATTTAACCAAACACTATTTGTATTAGTAAAATAATTACTACCATTAAAATAATATTCATTTAAATCATTTACTTTAAATAAAGCATTAACTTTAGTACTACTACCGGAATAAATAGTAGAAACACCATCTACATTAACATTATAAGTATATTTAAAATTATTATCTAAAATACTATTAATATTAAATCTTAATGGACTACCTGTCTCATACTTTTTATTAACATTACTAGTTCCACCTGTTCTAGCAAAAATAGCTATAAAGATAAAAAACAACAAATATGCTCCAAAGAACATAGTTGCTTTACCCTTAGGTGTTTTTATAAACTCTTTGAATTCTTTACTTGTCATTTTATTCTTCATTATTCAAATACCTTTCCAATTAAACTCTTTTTATCTACTCCATTTAAATAACTAGCCGCATCCATTCTCTTTTTACCAAAAGGTTTAATGTCAGTTAAAATTATTTCTCCATCACTACAAGAAACTCCAATACCATGTTTATAAATATTAATTATTTCTCCACACTTATTAGAACTTTTCTTATCAGAAATAATTGCTCCATATACTTTCATTTCAGTACCATCAAGTACAGCATAAGCTCCCGGAACAGGACATAATCCTCTAATTAAATTAAACACGTCTTTACATGACTTATTAAAATCAATATGTTCTTCTTCTCTCTTAACATTAAATCCAAATGTTACTTCATCTTCATTTTGTTTTGTACGAGAATTAGTACCATCAATAATACTTGGTAAAGTATCAAGAAGTAAATCTCTACCAATTAAACTCATACGATCATATAAACTTTCTAAATTATCTGTATCAAGAATCTCTGTTTCTCTTTGACTAATAATGTCACCACTATCCATCTTAACATCCATATACATTATAGTCATACCAGTTTTCTTTTCTCCATTAATAATTGCCCAATGAATTGGAGCGCCACCTCTTAATTTAGGAAGAAGCGAACCATGTACATTAATACAACCAAGTCTAGGTGCATCAAGTATTTCCTTAGGAATAATTTGTCCATATGCACAAGTAACAATAATATCTGCACCTAAATCAATAATCTCTTGATATTCTTCTCTAATTTTAATTGGTTGAAAAACAGGAATATTATTTTTAAGTGCTACTTCTTTAATTGGTGTATTAACAAGTTCTTGTTTTCTACCCACTCTTTTATCAGGTTGAGAAACAACTCCAATAACATCATAATTTTCAATTAAACCTTCAAGTATAGGAACTGCAAAATCAGGTGTTCCCATAAAAACAACTTTTGTCTTATTCATTATAACCTCTCCTAACTAAACATCAATATAGTTAAAATAACCCCCAAAGCTATTAATAAAGTTCCCACTAATAACAACATAGAAACCTTACCATAAGTATTAGAAAAAGCAAATTCATCATCACTTGTAATAAATGTTCTTTCTAACTCTGTCTTTATATTCTCTTTCTTTTCTTCTTTAACAAACTTTTTATAACCATCTAAATTTATTATTTTTATATGTCTTTTCATAATATCATCACAAACAACAATATTACTTCTAATATTAAATAATTTACAAATAGTATCAGCAAAACCTAACTCTTTATTATTCTTTAAGAAATTATCAATATCTAATAACTCATCTTTAAATAAATCTCTAGGAATAAGCATTAAACTAATATTACTATGACTTTTATCAATTAATTTCCACTCACTTTTAAATGCATCAACAAAAGTATTTTTCTCTGTCTCACTTAAATCTAGTCCATAAATAACTTTATAAAAGTTTTTTAAACATGCATTATAATCATTTTTAGAATAATCATCTACATATTCTTGTTTCTTTAAAAATTCATTTCTACAAACTAAATTCGAAAAAAACATTGGCGCATTAACTGAGTAATAGCACCCCATTAATAAACTATCTGTAAATTCTACTTTCTTTTTATCAAAATTTTTATCTAATAAAGCACCATGGTTTTTCTCATTCAAAATTTTTTGTACTTTTTTAAACTTATCATATACATGACCATATTGATCAATAGGAAATCCATTTTCTAAAACTTTTCCAGAAAAATGTGAAGAAAAACCATGAATATAATATCCATTAACCATATATTTATCATAAATATATCTAACTACTTCTTCAGTAGATTCCTCATCTTCTACATCTTTAATCCCTAATTTAAAAGCACAAATTCTACCAATAATCCTATTAATACCATTACTAATATCATAAAAATTATCTATTTTTCTAATTAACTTATCTATTTGTTCAAAAAAGTCACCAAAGTAACTCATATCATCAATTATAATCTTATACTTAAATAGTGCATCATAAAACAAAAATAGAATCTGTTCTACTCCAAAATACATTTGATATCCCATGGAATTACTAGATTTTTTATCATAATAACGCGCACTATTACAAATATCTTCTAATAATTTAGAAACATCTTCTCTCCTTATAATTTCTTCTAACACACTACCACCACCACATGTGGGCAATTATAAAATAGTAAACCACCCAACAATATAATAAAGTAATCCAACTGCAATTATTACTAATAACACAATTAAAACAAATCTTATTACAGGATTATTTGAATCCCAATAAGAATCATACTTACTAGAAGCATTATCCATGATGCTTTTAAACTTTTCCTTATTACTTTTATTAACTTCAAGATTCATATTTTCTGCATAATAAGTTGAGTCTAATTTAACTTCATCTTCATCATCGAAATCAAATTCATCAACAACATCTTCTTCATCTTCAATATTCTTATCTAATTCTTTATAAAAATCTTCATTGAAGAATCCCATCATGAATCACCTCTCTATCATCTTTAATGATAACATAATTTAATAGATTTGACTAGGATTAAAATCAATATCAATCTTAATCTTAACATTACCTTTATAATGTTCTAAAACCTTATTTAAAACATTTTCTAAATTATCTTCTTTTTTATACTTTAAAATAATTCCAAATCTATAAATATTATTTATTCTAAAAATAGTTGATGGAGTTGGACCTAAAATACTTGTATTAAGTAAATTTCTTACTAAAGCTCTCTTAATTTTATCAGCTTCCTTAGATACATATTCCATATCTTTACCACTTATTCTTATATGACATAAAAAGTAAAATGGCGGATATTTTAAAGTCCTTCTTATCTCCATCTCTTTATTATAAAATCCCATATAATCATGTGTCTTAGTAAAACTTACTGCATAATGATCAGGATTATATGTTTGAATAATTACTTCTCCTGTTTTTTCACTTCTACCACTTCTACCAGCAACTTGACTTAATAGTGAAAATGTATTTTCACTACTTCTAAAATCTGGAATATTAAGTGATGTATCAGCATTAATTACTCCAACCAAAGTAACATTTGAAAAATCAAGTCCCTTCGCAACAATTTGTGTACCAAGTAAAATATCATATTCATGATTCTTAAAAGCAGTAATCATTTTCTCATGAGCACCTTTTCTACTTGTCGTATCAAAATCCATACGAAGAATTCTCGCATTAGGAAATATTTCACCTAACTCCTCTTCAATTTTTTGTGTACCAACACCTAAATCACTAATTGCTTTTTCTTTACATTCAGGACAAGTATCATATACTTTAGTACCATATCCACAATAATGACATCTCATTGTATTACTACTTTTATGATATGTAAGAGAAATATCACAATTAGGACATTTAAATGTATAACCACAATTTTTACAAGTAACAAAACTTGCATAACCCCTTCTATTAAGAAGCAAAATAACCTGTTCACCGTTTTCAAGTTTATTGTTAATTGAAGTAACCAAGTTTCGAGAAAAATGCCCCTTACTTTTTTTAATTTCTTCATTCATATCAATTATTCTAACTAATGGTAATTTCTTACCATTAACTCTATTCGGTAAACTTAAATATTTATAAACACCTTTTTGGCTTCTAGCCATAACCTCTAAAGAAGGAGTAGCACTTCCCATAATAACAGGACAATCATGATACTTTCCTCTTATCATTGCAACATCTTTTGCACTATATCTAGGATTAGAATCACTTTGTTTATACGATTCACTATGCTCTTCATCTATAATAATCATTCCGATATTATTAAGTGGTGCAAAAATAGCACTTCTAGCCCCAATAACAATAGATGCTTCTCCTCTAGCAATTCTTCTCCATTCATCATACTTTTCTCCATCAGATAATGCAGAATGAAGTGCTGCTATATTATCACCAAATCTCTTTTGAAATCTTTCAACCATTTGTGGAGTTAAACTAATTTCCGGTACTAACATAATACTAGTTTTTCCCTTACTCAAAGCATCTTCAATTAACTCCATATAAACTTCAGTCTTTCCACTACCAGTAACACCATGTAATAAATAAGTTCTAAAACCACTATCACTTAAAACTTCTTCAACAACATTTTCTTGATCAGTTGTTAACTTAAACTTACTCCCAAGTTCTTTTGAATAACTAAGTCTATATTTTTCTAACTTTTCTTCTTCAAATATCCCCTTTTTCACAAGCGTTGTTAAAATACCTGAAGACATTTCTAATAATTCACTACGTTTTACTAATCCTTTTTCTCTAACTAAATTAATTAATTCTTCTTGTTTAGGAGTAATCTTATTATTAAGAATAACTTCCTCATTAACTTTATAATAAGTATCAAATTTCTTATTAACAACACTACCCTGTTTAGCTTTTAAAGCTTTAGGTAACATCACTTGATAACAACTAATTAATGTAGCCAAAGTTTTATTACTCATAACCTTACCCAGTTCTAATAATTCATCATTTAAAACAATATCTGTATCTTTTATACTAATGATTTCTTTTAACTCAAATTGAGACTCAACATTATCTTTAATTTCTAAAACAAATCCCTCTAATGTTTGTCTACCAAAAGGAACTTCTACTCTGATTCCAACTTTAATATCTTTTTCTAATTGTTTAGGTACTAAATAATCAAATACCTTATCAATATTTTTATTAGATAATTCAACTAAAACGCCAATAATCAAAGTATCACCTCCATTTACTAAATTATATCAAAATAATAAAAGAAATCATATATTTCTTATATGATTTCTAATATATAAACAAAAAATTATTACTTATTTCTTCTAGCTTTAAACTTAGTAACCTCTACTACTTCTTCCTCTACAATTTCATCCTTTTCAAGAGTCTCAGTTCCTACACTTTTCTCAGTTTCAATTAAATCACTATATTTATTTAAATCAATTTTAAGTTCATCGTCTTCATTAACTTTCTTTTTATTAGAAACATGTCTATCATAAGATAAATATAAAATAAAACTAACTACTCCACCAAACAATAATAAAAACAAGAATTGCATATGATCACCTCTAATTATTACAAAACTATTATAACAAAAAAAAGAAGAGTTTTAAACTCTTCTAAAATAATCTAATAATATCGTTTATTGTTATAACTACCATTAAAAGTAATAGTAACATCATACCAATACCATGAATCTTTTCTTCAAGTTCAGGTTTTAC
>JAGARQ010000055.1 GCA_017622175.1 Bacilli bacterium
AATATGAATTTCTAAACCAGAATTAGTTCTATAAACTTCATTATATAACCAATATCCATCTTCTATTCCTTCATCTAAAATAATTTCATAATCTTTAAAAATTATCATCTTATTACTAGAACCAATAACCTCAAGACTCATACATAAATCATTATCTTTTTTCTCAATTTTTGTAATAAAAGAATCATGTAAATCCTCATCTAAAATAGCAAGTCCTTCATTCATATTCTCTCTTAAATAATCAGCATATTCTTTTATTTTACTATTAACAAATTTCTCATTTTCATTGCTTAAGTTTTCTAATCTTCTATAAATCTCTTCTGTTGCATACCCTAAAGCTAAAACTCTAACATCCATAACATCTTTAAAAAATTCTTTATCTAATTTTTCCTTTAACCCTTGCAATGCAAGTTTTATTTTATCATCAAACTTATCGCTTAAAGTTAATCCACCTAACTCTTCTTCTTTAAATTCTTCAAATCTTCTTTTTTGTACTTCAACATCCAAATTAGAAAAATTTTTATCTATACTAATCATTAAATTAGTAAACTCATTAAAATCTTCGCAAAATGACATTATTTTTAAATATCGATCTCGTTCTTTATTATAAAGTTCCGCAAATAACTCATCACTATATTTACTACATCTTTCATCAACTCTAAGTAACATATGCATTCCTGTACGTTGCATTTTGTTATACCACTCTTTAGTAAAATATTTCATAGTAACCTCCTAAGTATACTTAATAAAACTATTATAACATAAAAAAAGAAGCATATGCTTCTTAAATAAACATATAACTTGGTTTTTCATAGTGAGAAATCTTTTTATCTTCGGCATATTTCTCAACTAGAACAACTCTTTCTTCTTTTAAACTTCTTTGAACATCAATAATTCTTTGATTTCGAGAGCCTCTAAAATGTAAATCATAGCTTTTTTCTTCTAGAATAAATTTTCCATCTACTAAGACATCAATTTGTTCTAAAAGTTTTCTATGCTTTGGATTTTGAAGCATTGTTTCATAAGTAAAACCTGTATAACACCATACATTCATACCCATTTCATGAGCAGCTTTACTTATCTCATAACAAGCTTCACTCTGACATACAGGATCTCCTCCAGATAAAGTTAATCCATCTTGATGTTTAATTTCACTTAAAGCCTCAATTACTTCTTCCACATCTACTAAAACCCCATCATTAAAGCTATGTGTCTGAGGATTATGACATCCCTTGCAGCCATGAGGGCATCCCTGTGTCCATAACACAGTTCTTATTCCCTCACCATCTACAATTGAATCAGGCTGTAAATCAGCAGCTAATCTTATTTTCATTATTTAGCGTTTTTCTTTAATAAATCTTTATGTCCGCTATGTTTTACACGATCTCTTTCTTCAGCTCTTTTACCATTATTGAATCTTGATACATCCCCTGCAAGATATCCTGTAACTCTTCTTATTCTTTCGAACCCTTGTCCTTCTCCTACTACTTTTTCCATAAACTATTTCTCCCTTTTCTTATATATTTTTTTATTTATCTACCACAACACTCAGGTGCTGTAATTTTCTCCATTGGAACTCCCTCAAACTCTTTACGTCCACATCCAGGACATACGTCATTGATAACTCCTACATAACCACAAACTGGATCTCTATCTACTGGATGGTTAACTGCTCCATAACCAATTCCTGCTTCTTTCATTGTTCTAATAATGCTTTCGAATGCATCAACGTTAGCAGCAACATCTCCATCAACTTCGATATAAGAAATATGTCCACCATTTGTGAAATCATGATATGGTGCTTCAGTATGTAACTTGTCACTAATACTAATGTTATAGTAAACAGGTACATGGAATGAGTTTGTATAATACTCTCTATCAGTAACTCCCTTAATCTTTCCATAGATAGCTCTATCAATTCCAGTAAATCTTCCAGATAATCCTTCAGCTGGTGTAGCTAAACATGTAAAGTTTAAGTTATATTTCTTAGCATTTTCATCACATCTATCTCTCATGAATTTAATGATTTCAAGCCCAAGTTTTTGGCTCTTAGGATCTTCACCATGATGTTTACCAGTTAATGCTTTTAAACATTCTGCTAAACCAATAAATCCAGTTGATAATGAACCATGCTTCCATACTTTTCTTAATCTATCAGTTGGTTTTAATTTTTCACCATTAGTCCATACTCCTTGTCCTAGTAAGAATGGGAAGTTATAACAACGTTTATTACATTGTACTTCAAATCTTTCTAGTAATTGGTCACGAACCTTATCCATTGTTTCACCAAGTTCTTGATAGAATCCTTTCATATCTGCTTTATCTCTTTCACCTAAAGCAATACCATATTTAATTCCAAGTCTTGGTAAGTTAATTGTTGTAAATGATAAGTTTCCTCTTCCAGTAACAACTTGATTATCTGGAGAAGTAACATCTGCTACAACTCTTGTACGACATCCCATATAAGAAACTTCTGTATTAATATCCCCTTCTTTATAGAATGCTTTATTAAATGGTGCATCAATAAATGCAAAGTTAGGGAAAAGTCTCTTAGCTGAAACTTCACAAGCTAATCTAAATAAATCATAGTTTTTATCTTCTTTATTAAAGTTAACTCCTTCTTTTACTTTAAAGATTGAAACTGGGAAGATTGGTGTTTCACCATTTCCAAGTCCTCTTTCAGTTGCAAGTAAGAAGTTCTTAATTACCATTCTTCCTTCTGGAGAAGTATCAGTACCAAAGTTTACTGATGAGAATGGTACTTGAGCACCAGCTCTAGAATGCATTGTATTTAAATTATGAATAAATGCTTCCATAGTTTGTTGAGTTGCTCTATCAGTTTTTTGTAAAGCTTTTTCATAACCTTTAACAAAAATTTCTTGAATTCTCTCACTACCTTTTTGATAATCTGAAAATTCTTCTACATTTACTTCAATTGATTCTAATTTATCAATTTCACGAATAATTCTATCTACATTAACTACTGGTAAGAATCCATCTAAATCTAAGAAATCATAAATTGTTTGTTTAAATTGTTTCTTAAATGTTTTTAAAACTCCAGGAGCTAAATAATAATCAAGTGCTGGAATTGCTTGTCCACCATGTTGATCATTTTGATTTGCTTGAACAACTATAGCAGCAAGTGAACCATATGTTGAAATATCTTGTGGTGGTCTTACAAATCCGTGTCCAGTATCAAATCCATTTTTAAATAATCTTTCTAGATTAATTTGACAACATGTTGTAGTTCCCATTGCTAAGAAGTCCATATCATGAATATGAATTGTACCATTATCATGCATTGTTGCATATTCTGGTTTCATTAAATATGCTTTAGCAAATTCCTTAGAAACTGTTGCTCCATATTGAAGCATTGTTCCCATTGGACTATTTCCATCGATATTAGCATTTTCTCTCTTAGCATCTTCTTCATTAGCAGATTTTAATCCTAAATTTTCTAATGATTTTAAGAATTTATGAGTTTTCTTATCTTCAAAGAATAATTGACGAGATTGATTTCTTCTTTCTCTATATTCAGAGAATGATTTATAAACATCTTCATATCCTTTATTTGATAATTCTTCTTCAATTAAATCTTGAATTTCTTCAATCTTAATTTTATCTGTATCTTTAGATAGTTTTTCAAGTCTCTTTAATACTGCTTGATAAACTTTTTGTACATCTTTAGTAGTGTACTTTCTTTCTTTATCATCATCATCAATATCAACTTCTACACTATCGAATCCTTTTTTTATTGATAAAGCAATTTTTGTTTCATCAAAACTTACTTTTTTACCATTTCTTTTAATTACTGTTAAGTTTTCTAACTTATCTACTACTTCATTCATATTTTTACCTCACATAATTTCAACTTTTCTAATTTCATTTTATATAGTATTTTTTACTTTTACAACTACTAAAATTACTATTTTTTTACCCCATTTATTCTTTTCGTTGATATATAAGGAAAACGTAAAAAAATTATTTTTGTTCGATTTACGACAATTGACAAAATTATACAATTACAAAAAGTCATTTTTAACATTTTTTAGTTTTTTACATTTTGTTATTATTAAAATTCCCTTATTTTTCAATAAAATAACAATTTATTTTTTTATTTTTTTTAAAAAAATCTAAAAATCATTTTTCTACATTTTTAATTTTTTTGTTATTTTTTATCAGTAGAGCCAAATCCACCAACACGTGTTCCAGTAGCATTATCATTATCAACTACTAAATATTTTTGGAACATTACTTGACCAATAACATCCCCCTTTTTAACTTCAATATCATGATCACTACAATTAAAATATGCAAAGTAAAAATGTCCATCATTATCTGGGTTTTCATAATAGTCAGCATCTATTAATCCAACACTATTTGCAAGTATAAATCCTTTTTTAGGTCCACTACTACGATTTAATAGTAAATAACATTCATCATCCATGCAATAAGCCTTTAATCCTGTTGGAATAAGTGTTGGCTTGCATCCTGGAGTAAACATTGGAATTACTATATCTTCTGCAGCTTCTACATCATATCCAGCAGAACGAGCTGTTTTTCTTACTGGTAAATTTATCCCCTTATCTTCCCATCCTTTTGCAACTTCAAATCCACGTACTTTCATTATTCTTCTCCCTCTAACCATTTATTGTTATCTATATATAATACTTTCTTATCTAATTCTAAACTCTTTTTAACATCAATAATATTTTGATTACTACTACCTACATATTGTAGTTTTTCTAAAGCAAGTCTTAATATAAACTTACCATCAAGTAATACATCTATATTATTAATAATATCTTTCAAATTATTATCTTCATCCATTTGTCTTTTTAATTCTTCCCAAATAAATCCCGTATAACACCAAATAGTTTTATTTGGATATTTTTCTTTTACTTCTTTAACTAAATTAGCAATTACTTCTCTACTTTCAGGAAACAATGGATCTCCTCCAGATAAAGTTAACCCATCACACCAATCTTTCTCTAATTCATCAAATATCTCTTTTTTAGCAGCCTCATCAAATAAAAGCCCGTCATCTTTATTCCAAGTAATCGCATTATGACAACCTGGGCATTTATGACTACAACCACTTGTCCAAAGAACCACTCTTAACCCTTCACCATTAAGCATATCTGCTTTTGTAATATTATGATACTTCATCTACATAGACTTCCTTTCAGAAATCTCTTTCATCTTTGCAGCCCCTAGCATTGTATCTCCATGAACTCTTGAGAAAGATAAATATCCATTCATTCGATCAATCTTAGTTAAATCACTACTTCCACATTTTGGACAAGTATCCATTTCTAACTCCTCATGGCCACAATTATTACAATAAGCAAGTGAAAGATTAACACCTTCATAAAATCCTTTTTCCATAGCTCTTTCAATATATGTAAGCATAGCTTTACGATTATAACTTAAATTGTATCTAACATATTGAATTCTTCCGCCTTTACAAAGTTCCCAGAATCTTTCTTCTAAATCTTGCTTTTCAATTCCAGTAATATCTTCCCATACTCCACAATGGAAACTATTAGAAACATATTCCCTAGAACTTACACCTTCAATAATTCCATATTTCTTTCTAAATTGTTTTATTTGAAGACCACATAAACTCTCCGCAGGGGTTCCATAAATAGCATATAAAATGCCATCTTCTTTCTTATACTCAAGTGTCTTATCATTAATATATTTTAAAACCTCTAAAGCAAATTCTCCATCTTCTACAATACTCTTACCATTATATAAAACTTGTAATTCATTTAAAGCCGTAATTCCATATGATGCTGTACAAGACTTCATTACAGATTCAATTGAATCTTCCGGATTAAGATTTCCTCCATAGAATCCTCCTTGACAATAAGCAAGTGGATTTGTCGAAGCTTTTCTCTTAGCTAAATATTTATAAGTTCTAATATGAACCTTACGAATCATTTGTAAATAATAATCCAATACTTCATAAAAATCTTTTTGTTCTTCTCTTGCTTTCGCAAGTATCATTGGTAAATGTAGTGATATTGCTCCTATATTAAATCTTCCAATAAACACAGGCTTATCATCTTTATCAGCAGGCTCCATTCCTCCTTTTTCAAACCAAGGACTTAAGAATGCTCTACATCCCATAGGACTAACAATTCTTCCATACTTTTTATACATTTCAGGAACATAACCTTCACCACTTAATGATAAATAATCTGGGTACATTGTCTTTTCACTACATTTAATCGCAGTAACAAAACTGTCTCTTAAAACCTTACCATCTCCATGTTTTTCTTTATCATATAAGAATACAAGTTTTGGAAATAATGTTGGTTTCTTGAACCCTTTCTTACCTTGTCCTTCTCTATGAACATCTAACATAGTTTTAGTAATCATAACTGCAAAAGGATCTTCATCTACTCCAAATGTAAATGTGACAAAAGGATAATCACCTCTACTAGAACTTACAGTATTTAACTTATACTCAATACCTTGATATCCTTGTTCACACTCACGAACTGTTTTCTTCCAAGCATATTCTTTTGCTTCATCAATATACTCACTACCTTTAATTTCTAAATATTCATCATAATATTTTTCATAAGATAACTTAGCATATTTCTTTAAAACAGTATCAACTTCAGCTACAGTAAATCCACCATATTGCATAGCAGTTGTATTAATAATTACATCGCCCATTACATTAAATGCAGTTTGTAATCCTTTAGGTTCTGTATACCAAATATTACTCATTTCAAAACCATCTTTTAATACATTAGCCATATCAAATAAACAGCAATTCATTGTATCTCTTCTAAAACTCATATCATGAATATAAATATATCCATCTTTACAAGCTTCAATCTCTGCAGCTGTTAAAAAGAACTTTTTATATAATTCTTTATTTAAACTATTATAGATTAAACATCTTTGTGTTGTAACTAAAGCACTATCCATATTTGCACAATCTTTATCACCAATATAAGTAATAACTTGTGCTTTCTTATAAACTTTATCAAGTATATGAACTATCTCCCTCTTATAATCCCTATACTCACGATAACTTTTAGCAACTAATGGATTTACTCTTTCAAGCGCCGCTTCACAACAACTATGAACTTGTTCAACTGTTGGATTAGTAGTTTGTGTTTCCAAAAGTTCACGAACAAGTTTAACAATCTTTTCTAAAGCTTCATCTGTTAAATCAACCATTACTCTTTCGGCACTAGAGATACAGGCTGCTTTAACACGCTCAGGATCAAATTCCTCAAGATTTCCATTTTTCTTAATAATCATGATTTTCTTTAATTCTTTTCTACTTCTTCCCATCTTTTTACCTCCGCTATACTTCACATTTTACCCCAATTTCATTTTTTTAAATGTTGCATTTGCAACTAAAACAAAAACTTGTTATAATATTTTTTAATAGAGGTGTAAATATGGTTGAAAACACAATAAATGAACGACTTTTACAATTTAGAAAGAATCTGTCAAAGTGTGTAAACGTCACTACAAAACAATATACAAATAAAGAACTTATCCTTAGTTATACCCCAATAAAAAAAAGAATTGGATTCATTACTTATGGTAAAGCATTCATCATAAAAACAGACATTGATGGTAATACCACAATAATGAGAGAATTAAAAGAAAATGATATTTTTTCAAATCTATTCTTTCAAAACTCAGAAGATGAAATATATATAATAAGTAATGAATATACAGAAGTAACATTTATAGATTACAATTCAACTCTTAAAAATTGTCATTTAAATTGTCCATTTCACACTAATTTAGTAGTTCAACTATTTGAATTACTTATCGAAGATAATAGACAACAAAACGAAAAAATAGAATTACTTTCAAAACGTTCAGTTAGAGAAAAACTAATTTTCTTCTTAAAAAGACGTACAAACAAAGATAACATCTTTAAAGTAACAACATCATATAAAGCAATTGCTGAATACATTGCGGTTGATCGAAGCAACTTAATGCGTGAATTAAATAAAATGGAAAAAGAAGGACTTATAAAAAAAGAAGGCCGAATTATAAAAATGTATATCTAATATGTTATAATAAATATATCAGGGAGGTTATTATGAAAGACGAAAGAAAAAAATATGTTATAGTTGACGCTAAAGATATAGATATCACTTTACGTGAAAGAATGAGAGTTTCAGGATTCAATGATTTTTGGAACGAATATAGAGCAGTTGGTGAAACCACTGCAAGAAAAGTATTTGAAGAACATCAAATACCAGAAGAATTTCAAAAAATCGCATTTGCCCTACCAACATGTAGATGTTGTCATGCAAATGGGCAAGAAGTTTTAACTGGTAGAATTTTTGAAATTCAAAAAGATAATAAAGCAAAAGAATTCTTTGGATACGAAACAGGAAGATGGCTAGATGGAGATGTAATCGGAGGTTCTATTCGTTTTAGAACACCAAAAGAAAAACAAAAATATGCAAGTATCGTTTCATTCTATGAACAACTAACAGAACAAGGCTATTTGGAACAATATATTGCCGCAATTAAAAGTATGTTCTTTAGAGAACACGAATTACATATGAATGGCGAAACAACAAAAGTTGAAGACAAAGCTTCATCTATATTAAAACCTTACTTTATTAAACAACTAACTAAATAATTGAATAGAAATAATATATGTGTTAAAATTAAATTAATGGAAGACTTAATTATCCAAAGATTAAGTATTCCTCTATAAAGATTAGTACTTTATCGTGGTGGATTGAGTACTATTTTTTTATGCTTAATATCAATACTGATATTACTAACACAAAGATGATAATAGTTTGAAAAGAGATTAGTAAATCTTTCTTCTTCATTACACATCACCTCCTTTAATTAGTATTAGAGGGTACTCAATCAATTAAGTCTTCAATATATTATTCGATAAATATAAATATTTTTTTCACAACCTATTAATATTTTTATCATTCTATGTTAAAATTAAATTAATGGAAGACTTAATTTGTCGTAAGATTGAGTACTTCCTCAAGGGTGTGTACTTAATCTCAAAGATTAAGTACTATTTTTTTATGACCAATATCATATTAGATACTATTAGAAGTATGATAATAATCCATTGAAACGAGATTAATAAATCTTTTTTCTTCATATTATCACCTCCTTTCATAAGCGAGGTAGTACTCAATCAATTAAGTCTTCACAAGTATTATTCGATAAAACTAAAAATTACTACACAAAAAAACTACTTATAATAAGTAGTTTTCTTTTTATCTTTCAAGTAAACTTAAATTTACTTTTTCCTTTTCTAACTGAATTTCATCAACATAGCAATCTACTATATCACCAACACTAAATAAATCAGATGGGTGTTTAATAAATTGTTTACTTAACTTAGATATATGAGCAAGACCATCATTATGAAGTCCAATATCAATAAACAATCCAAAGTCTACAACATTTCTTACAGTACCTTGTAACTTCATCCCAACGCTTAAATCTTTAATATCTAAAACATCACTTTTTAAAATTGGTTGTGGCATTTCATCTCTTGGATCTAAATTAGGTTTCTTTAATGATGCCACTACATCTTCAAGAGTATAAATATCTGTACCTAATTTTTCTTTATATTGTTCTAAATCAATATTATCAAGTTTTTCTATTAATTCCTTAGTTCCAATACTATTTTTATCCATACCAAGTTCACTTAATAATTTTAAAGCAACATCATAACTTTCTGGGTGAATTGCAGTTGCATCTAAAACATTATCTCCACCAACTACTCTTAAGAACCCAATTGCCTGTTCATAAGCTTTATCAGTAAGTAACTTCTTCTTAACAATTTCTTCACGAGAAGTAATCTTACCTTTTTCTTCACGATATTGAATTATTTTCTCAATAGCTTTTTTAGTAATACCTGAAACGTATTTTAATAATGAACTTGATGCTGTATTTATATTAACACCTACACTATTAACACACTTTTCTACTACGAAATCTAATGAACTAGAAAGTTTCTTTTGTGATACATCGTGTTGATATAAACCAACACCAATTCCTTCTGGTGGTATTTTAACTAATTCAGCTAAAGGATCTTGTAATCTTCTACCAATACTTACTGCACTTCTCTTTTCTACTGCTAAATCAGGAAATTCCTCAATAGCAACAGGAGATGCACTATAAATTGAAGCACCAGCTTCAGATACAATAACGTACTTACAACTTAAATTATATTCCTTAATCATTTCACTACAAAACTTTTCAGATTCACGTGATGCTGTACCATTACCAATTGCAATAATATCTACATTATGTCTTTTAATAAGTTGTACAACAACTTCCTTTGAAAGCTTAATTCTATTTTCAGTATCCCCATTTAAGAAAGGTTTAATAACTGTTGAGTCTAAATATTTACCATTCTTATCAACAACAGCTAACTTACATCCATTAACAAAACCAGGATCAAATGCAAGTACAACTTGTTCCTTCATTGGCGGAGTTAAAAGCAAAGCCTCTAAGTTCTTTCCAAAGTTCTCAATCGCAGCCTCTTCTCCAACTTCAGTTAATTCACTTCTAATTTCTCTTTCAATAGATGGTTCAATTAATCTCTTATAAGCATCTTCAATTGCTTCTTTAATTGAACTAACTACAAAACTCTTATCATTTTTAATAAGTTTTTTTTCTAAGAAGGAAATAACTCCTTCCTTATCAACATCAATACTAACATTAAGTACTTTTTCATTTTCTCCACGATTTAATGCAAGTACTCTATGAGGCTTAATATATTTAACTGGTTCATTGTAATCATAATACATTTCATATACTTTATTCTCATCAACAGCATTTTTCTTTAAACTAGATGAAATAATACCATTCTTATAAAAATAACTTCTAATTGCCTTTCTATAAGCTGCATTATCACTAACCCATTCAGCAATAATATATTTAGCTCCTTCAATACATTTTTCTACTGGTAAATCATCTTTAACAAATTTCTTTGCCATTTCTTCTAAACTACCATTCGTTGGAAAACTCATCATCATTTTAGCTAAAGGTTCAAGTCCTGCTGCTATAGCTTCAGTTGCTTTAGTCTTCTTCTTTTCCTTATAAGGTCTATATAAATCTTCCACTTCAACCAACTTACTACATTGAAGAATTGATGCACGAAGTTCATCATTCATCATACCTTTTTCTTCAATTAATCTAATAACATCTTCTTTCCTTTTTAATAAATTAACTTGATATTCATAAACCTCATTAATTTTACGAATCATTTCTTCATCTAAAGCACCTGTTGCTTCTTTTCTATATCTTGCAATAAAAGGAACAGTATTACCCTCACTAAGTAACTCTAATACTACATTTACTTGTTTTTCAGTAATATTTAAATCCTTTGCTATTTCTTTAATAATCATTTCATTCATTATGTTTACCTCTTTCTGATTATAGTCAATTACTATTTTATCATAGACATCAAAAAAAGAACAATTAACTTGTCCTTTTTTAACAATTATTCATCAATATATTTATCTAAAAACTTATCAATATCGTCATAAACATCTTCTCTTTTTATTAATATGTTCATAAACTTGTCAATTAACTTTTCTCGCTTTACACTTTTATCTAAAGCTTTACTCGCTAACATACAAAAAGAATTATATATTTCTTCATCTTTATTAACACACAAAACTTCTTTATCATTATCAATAACAACAAAACCAATATCTAATTTATTAAGTTTTGCAATAACTTTATCATAAGGTGTAGTTCCAAAAGAAACAGAATCATTAACTAATTTATATTTAAATAAATACCAAATAATTTTCGCATCATCAAAATAAGTTTTATAAAAAATACCATTTCTAATTAAAATAATATTTGCTTTATATTTTCTTTTATATGATTCATACTTGTCAACTAATTTCATTTTAAAATTTACTCCTTCTATTTTATAAACAGGTTTAAAAAAACCATAATAACTAGCTAAAGACCTAGTATATAAAATTCTATCCTTTTCATATAGCAAAGCTAATTTTTTCTTAATCTTTCTAAATGTTTTAGCATTTAATAATATATTTAATCTACCATTAACAGTTTGATATCTATATCCTAAAAAAGAAAATCCAACACTAGAACGATAAATATTATTCTTCTTATTAACAGATAATTTTAAATCATTTAGTTTTTCCTTTATCATTTTATAGCAAAACTTTAATCTATTTTTATCAACATCAAGTATTAAAAAATCATCCATATATCGAATATAATACTTACATTTTAATTCTTCTTTAATATAATGATCTAAATCATTTAAATAAAAAATAGCCAAAAATTGACTAGTCATAGCACCGATACTTAATCCTTTACCATTTTTATAATAAGGAATATCTACTGAAAATTTTGAATTAAATGTAGAAATATTTTCATTAATATAATCCTTATTAGTTTCATCAATAATTGTTTGAATTAAATTTATAACATCTTTATCATAAATATTCTTCTTCAAAACAGAAAGTAATATTTCATGGTCAATAGTATAAAAATATTTACTAACATCTACTTTTAAACAAAATATTTCTTTTCCGGGATTATTAATTAATAACTTATTAAAATACTTTTTAATAAGTTCCATAGCATACTTCCCACCCTTATTTTTTCTTGTCGCAACATTAGAATCAATTAATTTATTTTCTAAATAAGGAATCAAATAATAATTAGCTACAAAATGATTAATAATTTTATCAAAAACAGTTTGACTCATAACTAGTCTAGGTTTAGGTTCAAATATTAAAAAAGTTCTATATTTATAAGGTATATATTTTTTTCCTTTTAAAATATCATATATGTAATTAATATTTGTATTTAAATTAAGAGAAAAATAAAAGACAGCTTTCTTATTATTACAAGTTCTTCTAATAATTAACCACATAGCATATATATTTTCATATGTAATTGCCGAATCATAAATATTTCTACTTCTTCTTGCTTTCTTCATTCAGTTTCCAAGCATAAACAATATTTTTAATATTGCTCAACTTCTTTATAGCAGAATCAACATTATTTTTAGGCACTTTAGAAAAAGTTCTTATTTCATTCATCATCATATCCATTAAAGAAATATTTACTTGCATCTCAATTAAATATTTCATACGAACACTACCTTTATTATAAGTAGCATAAAACATATTTTTTGATAACATATATAATTCATCTAAAAAATGTATACGTATATTACGATGATTATTAGGGATACAAACAACAACATATTGTTTAACATAACTACTGTAGTCAAGTATTTTATTATATATTGTAAAGTCCTGACGATTAATATCATTAGAAACCATAACAAAACTCCTTTAAATTGCGATAGTTAAAGTAACACTAACTTTCATTAAAACTACTAGCTAGTGCTACTTACCTATCAAATATTTAGGATAATAAATCCATAGAGTAATATCTGTTTCACTAATGTGACGGCTAAATTTCACCATAATAAATTATAAATTTAACCAAAATATAAAGTGAAAATACAGACGAACGCCGCGCGTATTATTGACGTTGTTGTTGTTCAGATTGCCAGATGAATTCAGATTGAACTCGTTAGCATTGTTGTTGTTGAAGTTATACGGCGACAAAGACCACCAAAGGGGGTCAACAAAAAAACACGCAAATTAAAGATATTACCCTAAGTTAATCTATATATCTACATAATAGTTTAACCCATAATTTAACTTTACTCAATTATAAACAGATTAAACTATAAATTGACAAAAAGAATCGTAGTTATAATAATATTAACTTTCATATCTTACTAGCTAACATTATTTACTACGAAATATTTTTAGGATATTAATCCATAGAATAATATTTGTTTCACTAATGTGAAGGTTAAATTTCACCATAATAAATTACAAATTTAACCAAAATGTAAAGTGAAAATACGGACGAACGCCGCGCTAGAAGGAACACTCACCCAGGAAAAGAGTACACCACCAACCAAGCACAAGCAAAGAGCGAGGAAAGACGGCGACAAAGACTTAACAAAGAGAGTCCAACACAAAAAGCACAGCATAACTATTCAATATTATCCTAAGTTATATTCTAACCAACTATAGTTTAACTTAAAATATTTAAAATATCAAAATATATAATTGAGTTGATGTTAAAACTGTACACTTTTTATAAAAATATACAGTTTTAACACACGATATTTAGGAATAATCCATAGATTGATACTTATTTAATAAAAGAAATTTTATAATTCACCACAACAGAGAAATAACTATACGTATAATCACACGAGTGAAAAATGCGAAAATACAAGAGAATGTCTATAGTATTAGTAATACTAGAAAATAATATTTATCGAAGTTCAAATTGCAGTAGCGCAAAACCACAAAAAATTCAACACTACGGACATCACAATAGTATCAACCTAAGTTAATCTATATATAACTACATTAATATAGTTAACCCAAAAAATTATATTCCCCACGAAAGGGTTTTCGTGGGGAGTTAACAGGACAAAAGTATGGAACACATACTCTTATCTAATTTACAATGTACGGAGTCGAAACACTACCATCTCCCCCAGATATAAGTGTTCCAAGTTTAAGTGAAACTGACGGACGAACGCCGCGCGTATTATTGACGTTGCTGCCGCTCAGATAGCCAGATGAATACAGATAGAACCCGTAAGCATAGTCGATGCTGAAGTAATACGGCGACAAAGACCACTGATATTGACCCGTATGTAAGTAAGATGTCGTACTATAGCCTTTATTCCCGCTTCCAGCTAAAGTATATTCATCTGCTGTAAGTAACCCTACTGGATAAATAAGACTTCCATTTCCTTTTGA
>JAGARQ010000056.1 GCA_017622175.1 Bacilli bacterium
TACTCAACAACATCATCAGTATCTAATTTAAGATTTTTCTTAATTCTATCAATACCCATTTCGGTAGTGTGAACTTTATCTATATTATTAAATAATACTTGTTTATCTTCCATAAATATCTCCTCTACAAATTACTATTTTTCTTTCTATTTAATTATATCATTAAATTAACATAAATTATTTAAAAATTCTGAAATTTATGGTATTATATTTATAGAGATTAGTTGTTTATCAACTTTTACTATTAGAGTTTCGAATAGCCTTTGTTATTGCTCCAGTGACGTTTCTGTTCGAACTTTTATAGTTTGAACTTGAGATACATATCAATCCGTTCGGGTTGATTTTTTTGTGTTTACAAAAGAATTAATAAGGAAAGGATGTGATTTTTATGATAAAGTTTACTACACAAGAGTTAGAAATGGAAAGTAATCTTAAACAACGTATTGAGTTTATTTGTGAGTTTTGCCATACTACACCAAAGATTATCAATGGTAGTATCAAACGAATAAACAATACTAACTTGAACTACCTAGAACCACATAAAATCATTATAAACAATACTACTTTTCTAGCATTTAACTATTCTACTGATATTTATGTAGGTAATTTAAGTAAAAAGATTAAATTAGTAGAACTTGAAGATTACATAAAGAATATGGCTTAAACACTAATGAGTTTTGCAAATGATATTGACTTTTTCTCTTTAAAACCTTATCATATAAAGCGAAAACAAGGGGAATTTACATACCAAATCTTTTTAATGGGGTTATGATTTGGAAGTACACAATTTAAAAACATAAGTTAAAGAGATAAAGGTAGTAGATGTATCTATGGGCTTTTATCTCTTATTTTTTTAGAAAGGATGTGGAATAATTATGAACGAAGAAAAGAAATTATGTGGACTATATTTGAGAGTAAGCACGGAAGATCAAGCACGTGAGGGTTTTAGTTTACCAGAGCAAAAAGAACGACTAGAACAATTTTGTAAGTTTAAAGATTATGAGATAGTAGATTATTACGAAGATGCTGGTATAAGTGCTAAAACAGGCAATTTAAGACCTGAATTTGAAAGACTTAAAGAAGATATTAAAAGTAAGAAAATCAACACCATAGTTGCTTTAAAACTAGATAGAATAACTAGAAGTATCTTTGACTGGGAAAAGTTAATGACATTTTTAGAAGAAAATGATGCTTACCTAGACTGTGCTAATGATGAAATAAATACTACTAATGCTAATGGTAAGATGATTTCAAGACTTTTAATGAGTGTTAGTCAAAATGAAATAGAAAGAACAAGTGAGAGAACAAAGATAGGTTTAGCAGGTGCGATTAAGCAAGGACATATTCCAAGTCAAGCACCACTAGGTTATAAACACGAAGATAAGAAGTTAGTAATTGACTACTCTACTAAAGATATTGTAAAAAGAATATTTAATCTATATTATGAGGGTAATTCTTATCAAACTATATCTAATTTACTAAATGAAGAAAAGGTATTAGGTAAGAACAACTGGCGAGATTCTTCTATCACTGCAATACTTGAAAACGAAATATATAAAGGTGATTTCGTTCATGGTAAAAGAACAAAGCACCCTACTTATTACTTTGATGTTGTAGAACCTATTGTATCTAAAGAATTATGGGAAGAATGCCAAGTGCAAAAGAAAAAGAACTCACGTAGTTATCAAAGAACTTTAACTTATCTATATTTACAGAAACTAACTTGTCCTAAATATGGTCGCTTAATGGGTGGAAAAGCCACAAAAAAGAAAAATGGTAATGTTTACTATTACTACTATTGTACTGACTGCAAAGTTAATTTAAAAGAAAATGTTATAAATGAATATTTTGATAATTTCGTACAGGAGTTAGTAGAATATGATAGTGTTGTTAATCAATTCTTCCTACCAATGATTAAACAAAAATTTGATGAACCTAGAGAACAATTAGAAAAGGAACTTTCAAAACAAAATGATAAACTAGAACGTATTAGAAAAGCATATATTGAGGGTGCATTTGATTTAAAAGTTTATAATGAAGAAAAAAAAATTGTTGAAGATGCTATCACAAAATTAAATGATGAACTAACTGATACCAATAGTTGTGAAGAACTTAACTTTACTCCACAAGATATACTTTTAAAACGAGATATTGATTATATTAACCGAGTTAAGTTAAAAGATGAATATAAGAAAAGAACTAAAACTTGGAAAGACTATACTAGAGAAGAAAAATCTGATTTAATTATGAGATATGTAGATGAGATAAAATTAAAACAAAGGAATAGTCTAATATACGTTGATGAAATACTATTTAGAGAAAGTATTTGCAAACCTTGTAATGAGTTATTTGATAAAGGTTATATTGATGTTAAAACCCCTGCTTTATTTGGTAATTTAGTTGGTGAACTCCGATTCAGTAATTATCTACCTGAAGAAGAAGTTGGTAAACACATAATGAGATTAAGGCAATACTATGATGTCGGTTATGAAGAAGCAACGTATTTTGTAGAAGATAGAGTTTTCTATTTTAACTTTATAAGAGATGACCGAGCAATAATAAGAGTATTCCCACTTGAAGATTATTGCAAGATAGACCCTGATATAAAAATGAAAGAGTATAAGTATGGAATTATCTATATTCGTGGTAAAGATGAATTTCAAATGCAAGATATAAATTCTGCATTTAACTATATACCTGATGAAACCAATGATAGTGTTATCTATATGAAAGAACCAATACCAATAGAAATAGGTGTTAAACCAGTAAATATGGAAACAATGAAAAATGATACTTCTAGTCAAGGGTAAATTTATTTACTCGTGAAACCCTTGACTAGAAATAATTAAATAAATAATGGAGCAAGTTTAAAACAAAAAAGTTTACTTTTCTTGTTTTAGACTTATCTATCATAAAAGATTTTTTGCTAACTTTTTAATGAAAAAAGTTATAACAAACGTGGCACGTTTTGTTGAACGAAGTTCAATGAAAGTGGCGATAGTTTGTTACCAAGACTTATGTAATTTTGTTTTATTGCGTTAGCTTTAAAACATTATGGAATAAGTCAAAAGGGTTCTAGGGAAGCCCTAGCCCACGAGGTAATTTTGATGGTACGTCAAAATACCTAGGGGGTTAAACATTTTGACAAAGCCAAAATAAGTTTAAAATAAGGAGTGTGATTTTATATATGGACTTTGAATATAAACGAGAATTTTATAATTTAAAATATGGTAAATGCCATCTAATTGATGAGAAAGAAAACTTGTATTTAATCTATGCTGATAATTGTTTTAATCACTATATCGTTTGTACCTATATTGAACCAAATTCTAATGCAATGATGAATCAAGAGTTCTTCCCTACTTTAGAAGATGCAAGAAAATATTTTAATGATAAATAAGGGGGTTGATAGTTTATGAGCGAATTGTCTTACTCACTACATTTAAGTAGTGATAAAAATAGAAAGCCATCATCAAAAAATATGGCAAAGAACAATACTTCTGGTTCTACCTCTCTATCTAATAATGCTATCCAAAATGCAAAGCAATTATCAAGAGTAGATAAACATAACTATCGTAAGTATGATAACAATAGCGAATTGATAGAAATAATCAAAGGTACTACTTCTCTTTATGAAGATGTTAAAAATCTCTATTTAGAAGAATTTGAAGAAGCAAGACTTGAATATAACAAAGAGCAAGAAAATAAAGGTAGAAATGATAGAAAGATTACTGATTACTTTAAAAAGATAAGTGATAATACTAAAAACGATCTTGCTTGTGAGATTATTATAGAACTTGGAGATAAAAAATACTGGGACACTAAAGATGATAAATTTAAACATAAAATGACTAATGTCTTTAAAGAACAACTTAATGATTTACAAGAGTTAGTTCCTGATTTTAAAATAGCAAGTGCAATTATTCATTATGATGAAACAAGTCCACATCTTCATGTTGTAGGTGTACCAATAAAATATAAAAGCAAAAATGGTATGTCTAAACAAGTTGGTAAAGGCGATGTTTTCACTAGAGATAGTTTACGTACTATTCAAGATAAAATGAGAACATTGTGTATTGCAAGTTTTAATAAAGAATATGGTCTTAATAATATCTTAAAGAAGAAAGAAAAAGGCAGAAATAAAGACATAAATGTTAAAGATATGACTAACTACCAAGCAATGAAAGAAGAACTTAATAAGAACAAAGAAGCATTAGAAATTGCGAGTAAAAAATCTAGTGAACTTGATAAAACTACAAATGATATTAAAGATACTATCAATAATCTAAAAAAAGCACCAATAGTTAAAAATACCTACACTATTTCAGAGAGTGATAGAAATAAGATTATAGACTATGTTGATAAAGTTCAGGATACTAACAAAGATTTTAAAAAGACTGAAATGTTATCAGTAACCTTAAATAATGTTGATACTGAATTACAAGAAAATAGAGAAAAGATTAAAATACTGACTGAAAATAATAAAGCATTAACTCTTAAAGTTGATACTTTATCTAAAAATATTGATAATAAAAACAAAGAGATTAAAGAGTTAAAAAATGATAATAAACACCTACAAGAAATGGTCGATTATTTCAAAAATCTATTTAGAAGATTAGTAAAATTCATTAAAAATAAGATGTTTGGTAAAGAAAAGGAACGAGAGGATTATTGGAAAGTATCTAAAGATATGTACGAACACGGAATATTTAGTGATGAAACTATTGAATCAATTAAAGATGATTATGTTTGGAATAAAGAAAATGATAAACATAAAGATAAAGGTCGAGATGACTTTGAATTATAGTTTTTAAGAGGATGTTTTATAAGTGATGAATTACTTTATAAGTAGTTCTCTTTTTTTGCTCTTAAACACTATTAAAATGCCTTAAAAAGTAGTATAATTAGATTATAAAAGTGATACACAAATAGTAATTTGTAAAGGAGGTATTTATGAGAATAGAACATTCACAAAACTTTTTGCATAGCAAAAAACTTGTTTCGGAGTTGCTTGATAAGACTAATCTTAATGATGATGATACAGTTATCGAAATAGGTCCCGGTAAAGGAATTATAACAGAGGAATTATCTAAAAAATGCAAACGAATTATAGCGATTGAATATGATAATAAATTATCTGCTTCGTTGAAGGAAACTTTTTCAGAAGATTCAAAGATACAAATTATCGAACAAGATTTTCTTAAATATAAGTTGCCAAATAGCGGAGAATATAAAATTTGTGCAAACATCCCCTTCAATCTTACAGCTGATATAATGAAAAAAGTACTTGAATTTGAAAATTCTCCAACGGACATATATTTTATAATGCAATATGAAGCGTTTTTAAAGTATGCAGGTCAACCTTATTATAGTGAAAGCATGCGTTCTCTTTTTTATAAACCTTGGTATTTTTCAGAATTAATCCATGAATTTAAGCCAACGGACTTTCGTCCTGCACCCAATGCGAGAATATGTTTTGTTCATTTTCACAAGCGAGATAATCCAAAGGTAGCAGACAGCAAAGATTATAAAAATTTTCTATCATATGTTTTTGCAGCTCCAGGCAACACTTTTAAGGAAAAAACCAAGAAACTATTTACTTACGAGCAGCAGAAACGCATTTGTAAACAAATAAAAATTTTGATAAATTCATCTATTTCTGAAATTTCCTATGAAGGGTGGATTGCTTTATATGATGTATTCGTAAGGTTTGTTTCGGACGAAAAGAAAGAAATCATCAAAGGATCTGAACAATCCCTAAAAAACCAACAAAACAAGTTGCAAAAAGTACACCGAAATCGTAATCATGGTTATTGGAAATTTGAAGCTAAGCGCCAAAAAAAATTAAAATTTGAAAATGGAAAATAAGAATTTTATCAGTAGCTATATTTCAAATTTCTATATTATTAGCAATAGTGTAAACAAAAAAGTTGA
>JAGARQ010000057.1 GCA_017622175.1 Bacilli bacterium
AAAAGGTCTTCTATCTAGTTCACTTATAATATCAGTCATAGTATCACCTCCATGTCGTAGTATTTTAACACAAAATAAAAAAAATAAAAAGATATATGTTTTTCATATATCTATTTACTAAACTTCATCTTTATATGTTTTAACTTCTTAACAGTCTTAAAAGCTACTTTATAAAGCCAATATAATGGTTTATTAATAACTAAATCAAACTCACCCATAAATTCAACTACATACCCACCAAAATCTCTTTTAAATGAATATAAACCATATAATGGATTCTTCTCATCAAAGTCCCCTATAATACCATAGAAATTATATCTATCATAATTATTTTCAATAGCATACTTCATCCCTGCAAAATGCACTGTATAAGCAGATTGAAATTCCATAAACTTCTTATAAGAACCACCTGCAAAAGATAAAACTTCATTACCATGAATAAAGAATAATATTCCACCTAAAGTAAGTACTTTTCCATTTTCTTCTTTTAATTCTTCAATATGTTTAATATTCTTATGAATACGTACTATTTCATTTTCAGCTTCTTTTTGTTTTTGAAGATACTTCTTCTCATTCATTTTAGTTGGATCTTCATTATATTTCTTTTCTCTTTCACACTTTTCATGTTTAATATTCTTTAACTCATTCTTATATTCATTAATTAATTCTTCTGTATCAAGTTCTGCTATTAATATCTTTAACATTCCATCATCATAAAATGCTTTAAACATATTTTGATAATAAGTAATTGAACGATCAATAAATTCTCTTCTTTCTCCAGTATGTTGCATAATATCTTTAAATTTATCTATTTCATCATACCCAATTTCTCTAACTTTAATTTTATTTCTTTCATTCTTACGAAGAATTTGTCTAGTCTTAGTATCCATATTCTTCATTACTTCATCAACAGTAGTATTCTTAGTATCAGTAACAAATATCCATCTAGCTTGTAAATCTTCTTGCATTAAATGAAATCCTAAATGCTTATACCCAAGTTTTACTAAATTATTAAAAGCTTCATAATTATTTTCTCCACCTTCAACAACACTTCCATCTAATCCTCTTTCTTGATATGAAACATATGGATCAATCTTAACAAATATAGCTCCTTGCTTCTTAGCATATTTCTTAATCTCTTCAGTAAAAAACTTAACTAATTCAAAATCATTATAATCAATTAAAAAACCTCTAGGTGCATATAACATCTTTTTCTTTATAGGTGTCATCTTAGATAGAATCATCGTAGCAGCAATAATCTTCTTATTATCCTTAACTCCAACAAGTTCCATTCCCCATCCATTTTCACTTTTTAATTTACCCCAATTTATAGTTTGAAAAAAACTAGCTTGTTCATGTTTATAAGCAAACTTCTTAAACTCATTTTCTTTAAGTACTACAAATTCCATACTACTCAACTCCTACTACTAATTACTTTCTTTTTAAAAATCTTTTCTTTATTCCACTTAAATCTTTTATATCAAATACTCTATATAATTCTTTATTCTTTAATACAACTCCAAAGTATACTAAAGCCCCAACTACTGTATAAACTAAAGTAACAAGGATTGCTACTAATCTACTCTTAACATTCATTGGAATAAATAATTTCATAATAAATAATACTATTATCATACAAACAACAGCCATTAAAACATTACCTAATGTTTTTAATGCTGGTTTAAAATTAATCTTAAAGTTTTTCTTTAAATAAACAAAACAAATTACTACTGGTAATATAAATCCAAATATAGTAGCTGCGATAGATCCATAGAATGCTTCTAATCCAATATAATCAAATAAATACATAAAGGGAACATTTAATACTATCTTAGATAATATACCTAATATTAAACTTATAAATAAAACTTTATTACCCTTTAACACTTGTACAATCATTGTTGTTGAAGTAAACAATGATGTAGCAAGTGCTACAAATACTAAAAATTGATATGCAATTGGTCCATATTTACTAGCTCCATAGAAAATAGTCCATACAGGTTCAGCTAATATACTTAAACCAACTGTCATAGGAATAACAAAAAACAATACAATTTGATATGTTTTATTAATTCTATTTTCAATACCCTTAGTATCATTCTCTACTAAATTAGATGTTAAATTAGGAATTAAACTAGTCATTAAACCAGTAACTAATGCAATAACAATCATATTAATTTTTAATCCCCAAGTAGAAATAATACTAATAATACTTTCAGCATCACCTACACTATAACTAAACTTATTAACTAATGTTTTAACTAACATCATAACATCAACTGAATTATATAAAGTTCTAAATAATTCAATCATAACAATTGGTAATGCATAAATTAATATTTTCATAAAAATTTCTTTTGTTGTAAAAGTTGGTTCTTTAACTTTCTTCTCTTCAACAAACTCTTTCGCAAACTTTCTTTCTTTATGCCATAAATAAAGTTGTGCAAATAAACCACCAACTGTTGCTGCAAAAACTGATACTGCAACAGTTAAAGTTAAACTACAATCAAACACATTATACATTAAATAACTTCCAACAACGATAATTAATACTCTAACTAATTGTTCAATTACTTCACTTAAAGAAGTTTCTGTAATATACCTATGTCCTTGAAAATAACCTCTAACAATACTAAGTAATGGAATAATTAATATAGCCGTTGAAATAACCCTAATAACTAAAGCAACATCTTCTTTAGTATTTCCTCCTTCAATTCCACCTATAATTAAATATCCAATCTTATCCGCAAATATAAATAATATTAAAAAACAAACAATCCCAGCAATTACTGCTAACCATTTCCCAATATTATAAGCTTTCTTTTTAGCCTCACTATAACCCAAAGTATGATATTCACTAATAACTTTACTCATAGCTATAGGAATCCCAGCCATAGAAATACTTAAAAATATAGAATAAATATTATATGCATAAGCATATAAAGCACCACCCTTTTCTCCAATAACACTTTGAAAAGGAATAACATATAATACGCCTAAAATCTTACAAAATACTATCGCAAAAGTCGCAATAAATGCCCCTTGCATAAAAGAATTCTTTTTAATTTTCATCTAATCACATCTTTCTTAATATATAGTATATCACTTATAAAAAACAATATAAAATCTTTTTACAAAATTTATGTCAATAAAAAAGACACAAAGTGTCTTTAAAAATAAATATTTTTATCTTTCACAATATGAAATAAATTTTTATATACCTTTAACTTAATTTTACTATTAACTTGATATGGTTGAGTAGTATCAGCTAATTGATACAAAATAAACTTCTTACCATCATTAGTATCAACTAATAATTTAACTATTTGACCAGGCATATTATTAAATAATATTTTATCATCTAAATAACCATAAACAACTGCTTCAATTTCTTTTCCCTTTAAGTCAATTAAAAGATATCTATAAAGAGGAACAAACCCCATTATAAAAGCAGAAATCGAAATAATACCAAATGGTGGCAAAATAAAAAAGAATCCAAAAGCAACTGCAAAAATCATAGGAAATACAACATTCCAAAAATTAATATTTGCTTCTTTACATTCAATTACTGGATATTCCATATCTGCATACATAGTATCAATACCAGTAGTACACTTACAATATGGACAAATTTCTGTAGTTACAGGTGCACCACAATTACTACAATGATTTTTATTATTATGCTTTCTCATAAACTCACCTCTATTATGATTATAACATAAAAACCCAATAAAAAAGGCCTAATTATATTAGGCAAACAAATAGGCCGCCTTGCGGCGACCATTCAGGGGGTTCGGTTGAATATACTCTCACATTAAACCGTGAGAGATATCGGCGTGATTTAAAACCATCACGCATCTTAATCATAAAGTAAATTCCTAAAATTGTCAATTGCTTATCTAAAAATATTTTTTTATTTACATAAAACCTAAAGTTCAATTTCATAAGTAGTATGTAAAACCTTTTTATTTAAAGAACTAATAAATCCTTCTACATCTTCATCAAATGCCCAATTTCTAAATCTAACACTTTTATATCTACACTTATCAGCATATCTACATACTTCTCTAAATAGTCTAGTTGCAATACCAATTCTTCTATATTCTTCTAATACAAATAAATCTTTAACATAAATGTCATAATTACATTCAAGACCATCGTTTACTTTATCTACTACATTTTCAAAAACAATAAAACCTACAATCTTTTGATCCCTATAGCAAACAAATACTCCCTCTTCACTATGACCACTACAAATACTACTCATTTGTACATTGTCCATTCTAACATTACTTCTAAATAAACTAGGTTTTAATTCTCTTCTTTTCATATATAAACTTCTATATAAAAGATTAAATTCACGAGAATCTTCATCTCTCATTCTATGAATATCCTCTTCTTCTATATATTCACGTGATTTAACAATATCAACAACAATATTTCCATAACTTCTACATAACTTAACAAATGTAGTATGTGGTATTTCTTCTAATCTAAACTTTGATTTATCATCAATCTCAACAACAATAAATTTATCTCCGCCATCCCCAATAATATTAGGAACAGCTTCTTTTATTTCATCTACACTATCATATGTATTTCTATAAAGACCATAAGCACTACCTACACCACTAGAATTAATTTCTTCAATTAGTTCTCTAGTATAAGTAATATCACTTGTAAAATACAAAACAGAATAACGTTTATCTTTTAAAATATTATCAACATAATCTAAAGATTCACCACAACTAAGTCCAAATCTTTTTCTAAATGAATTGAATAATTTCTTAAGGCCTTCGTCAAATTCTCCCATATTCTTTTTCATACAAACCTCCATACAATATTATTATACCACTAAATATAAAAATAAAAAGTTAGTAGAAGTTTACTTTCTACTAACCTTTAGTAATTGAACTAATTAATTTAATCTTCAATTCATCATTATCAGTTTCTTTATTTAATAAATATTCTTTTGAATCCTTCTTAGCTTGAAGTAAAATCTTATAATCAGACTTAATACTAGCAATCTTAAATGCCATATCTCCACTTTGTTTAGTACCAAACAAATCTCCATGTCCTCTTAATTTAAAATCTTCTTCACTAATTTCAAATCCATCATCAACAGTTTCCATTATCTTTAATCTTTCAGCATCACTATCACTAATTAAGATACATTGACTCTTAGAAGTACCTCTTCCAACTCTTCCTCTTAATTGATGTAATGTTGATAAACCAAATCTATCTGCATCAAAGATAACCATTGTTGTTGCATTAGGAACATCAACTCCAACTTCAACAACAGTAGTTGAAATAAGAATTTGAACTTCATTATTCTTAAATTGTTCCATAATTAAGTCTTTTGCTCCACTAGACATCTTACCATGAACAATGTCAATCTTATAATGTTCACCAAAAGCAAGTTTCATTTTATCTCTTAATTCACATACATTAGTTAAATCTGAATTTTCACTTTCTTCAATTAAAGGCGCAATAACATAAACTTGATGACCCGCTTTTAATTCATCATACATCATTCCAAGTACTTCTTTTATTTCAGCATTACTCTTTAAATATGTATCAATCTTTTGTCTACCTTTAGGTCTTTCCTTAATAGTAGAAACATCCATATCTCCAAATATTGTTAATGCATAAGTTCTAGGAATTGGAGTTGCACTCATATAAAGCACATCAGGTTTAATTCCCTTATTTTGTAAATTTGCTCTTTGATGTACACCAAATCTATGTTGTTCATCAGTAATAACTAAACCAAGATTATTGTATTCAACTTCATCTTGAATTAAAGCATGAGTTCCAATAACCATATGTATACTACCATCTTTAAGACCCTTATATATTTCAGTCTTATCTTTCTTAGTAGTAGAACCAGTTAATAACTCAATACGAATATCTTCTTTTTCTAAAAATTTCTTTAAATTTAAATAATGTTGCATTGCAAGTATTTCAGTTGGTGCCATTAAAGCACTTTGATAACCACTATAATGATTAGCAAGCATTCCAATAAAAGCAACAATAGTTTTACCACTACCAACATCACCTTGTAATAATCTATTCATTCTACTTGATGCTTCCAAGTCACCAATTATTTCATCAACTGCTTTTACTTGATCACCTGTAAGTTCAAATGGAATACTCTTAATAAACTTATCAATCTTACCACGATCAATAACTCTTTCTAACCCATTCTTTTCTTTTTTATTTTGTTGTTTTAAATAATTAATCTTAAACATAAACTCAAATAATTCTTCATATTTAAGTCTAATAGTAACTTCTTTTAACTTCTCACTAGTAGAAGGATTATGAATAACATTAAGTGCAGTTTTCTTATTTAAAAAATTATATTTCTCAATATATTCATTTGGTATATAATCAGGTATTTCTTTACCATGCATAAGAAGTGCCATATTAATAAAAGTTGAAATGTTTTTATTAGTTAAACCACTTGTACAATGATACACTGGTTCAATTCTAACTTTATTAGACAATACTCCCATCTTTATATCAGAAGCTGTAATAACATTCTTACTCTTATCTAACTTACCAATAACAGTAATTCCAGTACCTACAGTTAACTGACTTTTTAAAAATGCTCTATTAAAGATAGAAACCCCTACAACTCCACTAGGTGTAACTAATCTAAAATTCATTTTATTTAAACCAGCTTTAAACCTCATAAGTATAGGAATACTTTCTACTTTACCATCTATAATTATCTTACCGCCATCCTCAACTTCAGATAAATCATTTCTTTCTAAAACATCATATCTGAATGGATAATGCGTAACTAAATCTTCTATTGTATGTATGTTAATTTTGTTTAATAAAGAAAGGGACTTCGGTCCAATACTTTTAACATCTTTCAACTCTGTCACTAGGTATCACTTCCTTCTTGGCCTATTATAACACAAAACAAAAAAATACACTAATACTTTTTGACTTTTTTAAACAATTTATTTCCCAAAATACCAATAATCCCCAGTAATATCAACAAAAGTCAAACTTTTTTAACTTTTTTTGCAATTTTTGTTGACAAAATGACCAACTTCGATTAGTATAGTAATCACCAATTCGGAATTAGGCGAATTGGTCGCTAGTATCACACTAGCCAACCCCTTTTTATTCTTTTTGGAAGCTGCCTCTCAGGGGGTGCAGCTTCTTAGATAAAAAACAAAAGAGACGTGGCCGACGTCTCTTTTTTTATTCAAAACATATTATATTCTATAAACAACTTTAATTATCACACCCGTAAACACAAGGTGGCATCTTCCCAGTTGGCAAAACATAGTTACCTGAACTAACATATGAATTAGCAACAAACTGTTCTAACCCAAAAAATTCATTACACATATAATTACTACCATAATCATAACACATAACATGATTAACATCATAATTATCGTTTTCGCCCCATTCTGCCCAAGTCATATTTGCTGGTGCAGAATAACTAATACCATCTATTGTAAATTCTACCATTTCAACTTCATTTTCAACAGTACTAAAATCTAAAGTAATAGGTTCAAAAGAAACACTAAAAGGACCATCTGCATACGAAGAATCTTCTCTATATCTCATAATAATTTGTGCATCTAAATATTCTCCAACAGCAATAGGTATATTAACAATACCACTAACATTTTCATCATATCCATCTAACATAAATGCAATTTTGATACCTTCACATGCACTTTGAACCAAAGAATCAGTTGCCTCATCTTCCGCAACACAAGTAGCATTTTGACTCATATTAACACTATTTAAATAAGCATCATATTCACCATCATTCTTAATAACAATATCATATACAACAACATCACCAGGTTTTAAAAAACGAGCTTTTAAACCAGATAATGTTTTAGAACCACCAATAATATCAATAGAACTTCCTGATGAATCTGTACTCATTGATGGAAAAATAGTAACAGTTGAATTACTAGA
>JAGARQ010000058.1 GCA_017622175.1 Bacilli bacterium
ATACATCCCATGCTTGCAGCAGTAGTAGCAAGTAATGCAACTGCAGCTAAAATGCTAGCTAATCTTTTTTTCATATAATACACCTCCATATTTATTTACTAAAATACCTAAGTATCATAGCCTAATTAATTTTCTTATAGTTATTATAAGGTTGCCCAAAAATTTTATAAGTAATAGGATTAATAACAATTACTGTAATAATTAATGTACTTACCAATATGTCTGAAATAAAACTATTCTTTAAAAATACAATTAGTAATGTATATAAACACCCTGTTAAAAAAGTTAAAACTTTTCGTTTCATTCTTTTTTTCTTATCTTTTAATGGCCTTTTTACGGTATCTGCAGGTGCAAATATTAAAATAAAAACCAAACATATTAAACATATAATTATGTTTAATACTAAGGAATTATTTACTTTTAAAAGCACATAAGGTATTGCAACAAAATTAAATAACGAAAGTAACAAACAATGAAAACTTTTCTCTGCATGAAATCCAAATGCAAAATATCTAATAATGTTAAACAATAATATACAAATTAAAGTCTCTATAAAAATATTTAAAATTACAGAAACTAATAAAATAATAATAGTTTTAGTTAAAGTTAAATATATACCTTCTAAACCATATCTAAGTTTTTTTAACTCTAATTCAGAATAATCATTATTTTTTTGTAAAAAAGTAATACAGAAATCTAGAAATTTTTCTTTCATGTATCATCACACCTTACAATAATTATTATAGAATAAAAAAATATAAATATTTTTTTATTCTACTAATGGACTTTAAAAATACTTAAAGGACAAAAATAATATGTTTCAGAGCTCAAAAGATAAAATCAAGGAAGTAAATCGCTAATTGAAAGAATTTGTGAAAAAAATAAAATTCTTCTGTTAAAATAGATAATACCGACAGAGAAATAACAGGGTAGAATGAGAGGTGCTAGGTTTGATCGTAGGGCGCGTGAAATGGTTTAATAATGATAAAGGCTACGGATTTATTGATTTTAAAGAAAATGAAGATATATTCGTGCATTACTCAGCTATCGATAAAGAGGGGTATAAGACTTTATCAGAAGGTCAACTAGTTGAATTTAAGCTTATTGAAACCAGTAAAGGTTATCAAGCAATTAATGTTCGACTAGTGAAAGAAACTGCTAATGTAAAATAGTAGTTTTTTTTTTCTTAATATGATATACTTAAGTTGTAAAGGAGGCGATAGTATGGAAATTATCATTCGTGGAGATAAAATCAAAATTACTGATGCTATGAGCGATTACATTAATGACAAACTAGGAAAATTAGATAAATATCTAGAAAATAGCGATACAGTTCGCGCAAACGTGATAGTTAAAGTAAAAAACCATGAACAACGTGTAGAAATTACCATACCGTTAAAAACATTTATTTTAAGATCTGAGGAAACACAAGATGACTTTTATGCAGCTGTTGATAAAACAATCGACAAGCTAGAAAGACAAATTCGTAAGAATAAGACTAGAATTATGTCTAAACAAGTCAAAACAGCATTTGATTTTGCATTACCTGAGTTCGAGGCAGACGATGAAGACGTTTCTGATACAAAGGTTATAAAGAGAAAGAAAGTTGAAGTAAAACCAATGAATGAAGAAGAAGCGATTCTTCAAATGGAATTATTAGGACATCAATTTTATATGTATAAAGATAGCGATACAAATAAACCTGCTGTTGTTTATAAGAGAAACGATGGCAATTATGGAGTTATCGAATCAGAATAATTCATTAAAGGTACCTGATTGGTACCTTTTTTGTTGGTATATAAAGTAATAAATGCTTTTCTTCTTGAATAATTTTTGATAGAATAGTAAGGTGAAGGAGATGATAGGATGAAGTTTTTAAGAAGACTGTTCGATCATGAATATAAAGAATTAAAAAGATTTACTGCTTTAGCAGATAAAATAGTTGCCTTAGATGAAGAATATTCAAAACTAACAGATGAAAAACTACAAGCAAAAACAGAAGAATTTAGAAAGAGATTATCAGAAGGAGAAACATTAGACGATATATTAGTTGAAGCTTTTGCGACAGCAAGAGAAGCTGCATATCGTGTAATTGGTGAAAAACATTACTATGTTCAAATTCTAGGTGGTTTAGCAATTCATTATGGAAACATTGCTGAAATGAGAACTGGTGAAGGTAAAACATTAACATCAGTATTACCAGCTTATTTAAATGCATTATCAGGTGAAGGTGTTCATATTATCACAGTAAATGAATATCTTGCTGGACGTGATGCTGAATGGATGGGTGGCATTCATAGATTCTTAGGATTAACAGTTGGAGTTAATAAAAGAGAATTAAGTGCTAAAGAGAAGCAAGAAGCATATGCTTGTGATATCTTATATTCAACAAACAATGAAGTTGGATTTGACTATCTAAGAGACAACATGGTAGTAAGAAGAGAAGACAGAGTTCAAAGACCATTAAACTTTGCAATTATTGATGAAGTTGACTCAGTATTAATTGATGAAGCTAGAACTCCATTAATTATATCTGGTGGAGAAATGAAAAGTGCAAACTTATATATAGAAGCAGACCGCTTTGCAAAAAGTTTAAAAGAAACAAAAGACTTTATCTTTGATGAAAAAACAAGAAGCGTAAACTTAACAGAAAGCGGTTCAGATAAAGCAGAAAAAAGTTTCAATATTGATAACTTATATGAAGTAGATAATGCTTCATTACTACATCACATTAATCAAGCTTTAAGAGCAAACTATTCAATGAAAAAAGATGTTGATTATGTAGTTCAAGAAGGAGAAATCATTATTGTAGACCAATTTACAGGTCGTTTAATGAAAGGAAGAGCTTATTCAGAAGGATTACATCAAGCAATCGAAGCTAAAGAAGGAGTTAATATTAATCAAGAAACAAAAACTTTAGCAACAATCACATTCCAAAACTTATTTAGAATGTATAAAAAATTATCTGGTATGACAGGAACTGCCAAAACAGAAGAAGAAGAATTTAGAAATATATACAACATGTATGTAATCGAAATTCCAACTAATAAAGAAGTAATTCGTATTGATGCACCAGATCTTGTATATGCCAATAAAGAAGCAAAATACAAAGCATTAATTCAATTTGTAAAAGAAAAATATGACAAAGGACAACCTGTTTTAATTGGTACAATTGCAATTGAAACAAGTGAATTAATCAGTAGATTATTAAAACAAGCGCATATACCACATGAAGTATTAAATGCTAAGAACCATGAAAGAGAAGCTGAAATTATTTCTAAAATTGGTAGTCAAAAATCAGTAACAATCGCTACAAACATGGCTGGACGTGGTACTGATATCAAACTATCAGATGAAATAAGAGAATTAGGTGGATTATGTGTTGTAGGTACAGAACGTCATGAATCTCGTCGTATAGATAACCAGTTACGTGGACGTTCAGGACGTCAAGGAGACCCAGGATATACACAATTCTTTGTATCTATGAAAGACGATTTAATGGTAAGATTTGGATCTGATAGAATTGCTGATATGATGAGTACAATGGGACTTGGAGACCAATCAATCCAAAGTAAAACATTCACAAGTTCAATCACAACAGCTCAAAAAAGAGTTGAAGGAAATAACTTCGACATTCGTAAATCATTATTACAATATGATGATGTAATGAATAATCAAAGAGAAATTATTTATGAAAAGAGAAATACTATTTTAGATAGTGATTCAATTCATGAAATGGTTATTAATTCATTTAAAAACCATATTACTGATTTAGTAAATTCTCATCTATATCCAGAAGGACATTTAACAAATGAAGATTTTGAAGAAATCGTAGAATTTGCAAATCAAAATTTATTAGCAAAAGATATTGAAATTTCTGATATCAATAATTTATCTGCAGAAGGCGCAATTGACAAATTATCAGAACTAGTAATTGCTGAATATGAAGAAAAATTAAAAGATATTCCAGAAGCAGTAACTGCAGAATTTGAAAAAGTAATTACTCTACAAGTATTAGATAATTACTGGATGGAACATATCAACACAATGTCACACCTAAGAGAAGGAATTCACTTACGTGGATATGCTCAAGAAGATCCTTTAAGAGCATACACTATGGAAGGATTTGACTTATTTGACTCTATGATGCAAAAAATTGATAAAGACGTATCAATCTTCTTATTAAAAGCAGAAATTAGACATAACGTAGAAAGAAAACCAGCAGCTAAGAAAATGATGACAAATGACGGCAAAGAAGAAGCAAAAAAAGCACCTAAAAGAGTAAATAAGATAGGAAGAAATGATCCATGTCCATGTGGCAGTGGTAAAAAATATAAACAATGTTGTGGTAAATAAAAAAAGTCCTAATTAAAGGACTTTTTTGATACAATAATTATAGAAAAAATATTGGGAGGAAATTATGAAACTTATTTTTGGAACAACAAACAAAAGAAAAAC
>JAGARQ010000059.1 GCA_017622175.1 Bacilli bacterium
ACTGTACCAACTAAAGTATTATTTGTAAGTTTATTATTTTTCTTTAAATCAAGTGAAGTAATAGCCATGATTTGATCTCCATCAACTTCATTACCTTCTTCATCAATCATTAAACATCTATCCGCATCACCATCATAAGCAATACCAATATCTGCTTTTAATTTCTTAACCTTTTTAGCAAGTCCTTCTAAATGAGTTGAACCCGCTTTATCATTAATATTATAACCATCATATTCAAAGTTCATTAATGTAACATCCATACCAAGTTGTTCAAATAAAAGTGGTGCTGTTGCTGAAGCTGATCCATTTGCACAATCAACTACAACTTTTAAATCTTTATTAATATCGTGAGCACTCTCAACTATATGATTAACATAGTCTTCAACTGCACTTTCACATACTTCATAAGTACCAACTTTTGTTGTTGTAGGAACTGCTTTACCTAATAAATATTTTTCAATTTCATTTTCAGTAGCATCAGGTAATTTAAATCCTTCATTATTAAATAATTTAATACCATTATATTCTGATGGATTATGAGATGCAGAAATCATTGCACCAATACTAGCACCATACTTTTCAACTAAATAAGAAACCGCTGGTGTAGAAACAACTCCTAAATCAATAACTTTTGCACCTTGACTCATAAATCCAGCACTTAATGCAGATGCTAACATTTGTCCTGAAATTCTTGTATCTCTACCAACAAGTACAACTAATTCTTTCTTACCACCTAAAACATAAGCAGCTGCTTCTCCTACTTTCATTGCTAACTCATGAGTTAAATCTTCTCCAACAATTCCTCTAATTCCATCTGTTCCAAATAACTTTCCCATTATAAATTCTCCTTCTCAACAATTATATCTGTATCTTTAACAATCCTATTAGGTAAAATTTCCCCTCTTACTCTAGTTAATGGATAAACATTAGTATTTTGTCCAATAATTGTTCCTGGAAATAACACACTATTACATCCAATATCTGCATGATTCCCAAGAATTGCCCCAAACTTTCTAAGTCCAGTTTCAATTACTTCATCATTAGTTCTAATCTTTACGTTAGAACCATCACTTTTAAAATTAGATAAAATTACACCTGCTCCTGTATGCGCTTTTTCTCCTAAAACAGAATCTCCAACATAATTATAATGTGGACATTGACAATTATTAAATATAATAGCATTCTTCATTTCAGTAGAATTACCAACTACACACTTTTCACCAACAATAACACTTCCTCTAATAAAAGCACCAGGTCTAACCTCAGTATCCTTACAAATAATAGTTGGTCCATTAATTACTGCAGTATCTGCAATTTTAACACTTTCATGAACAAAAACATTTTCACTTATTTCTTTATATTCATCTCCAAGATTAGGAATTAACTCTAAAATATAATTTTTAATAAGAGGTAATACTTCCCAAGGATGTTCAACTCTTTCAAATAAATCTTTAGCTATAGTAGCATCTAAATTTAAAAGATCATTATACTTTTTTAACATTATTTCACCTTACTTATAATAATTTTATGCATCATAATTCTAATACATAATTTAATTATAATAAACAAACTCAATATAATCAAACATTTCAAAAGAAAAAAGTGCTATTTAAGCACTTTTTCATTACTATCTATAACTTCATAATATGAAGAATAATCTCCATATCTAACTAAAACTACATCTATTGGTTTAAGATTACCAAAACATTTATATTGATAACTTTCTTCATCTTTAATCATTGAATCATCTTTTAAAAATACATAAACATAACCAATAATATCATCAGATGTCGTAACATTACTCATACTCATTAATGGATAATGATCATCATTTGGAATAGTAAAATTCCATTTTTTACCATCACTTAGTTCTTTTATTGTATCTTTAAAAGCATATGGAGTTGCTTTTAAAAATGAAGGAAATAAAAATACAGCATTTGAAATATTTTGAAGATTACCATTACTATCATGTGAAACATGAGGTTCAATTACTTCTAATTTTTTAGGACTACCATGAAATAAATATTTAGGATTATTAATATCTTGATTTAAATATTCTTCTAACATAAATCTCCTACAATTTCTTTATATCCACTAACATTCTTGAATGATATCCAGACTTCTCATAAAAATTAATTGCTTTTTCATTATAAGCAAATACATCTACTAAAACATATTCACAATTATTTTCTTTAAAATAATCTTCCATTACTTCCATTAATTCTCTACCAATACCCTTACTTCTAACATTTTTAGATACAACTAATTCAGTAATTTCTCCACGTTTTGGACACTTATAATCTAAATAATCAAATTCTTCATATCCTGGAATAATTCCCATAATTAAACCTACTGCTTTATCGTTTTCAATTGCTAAATAACATTTACCATTCCACTCTCTTACTTCCTCTAAATCAAGTATAGCCATCTTATCTCTATACTCAGGATGTAATTGATCAAGTTCATCTTTATCAATTGAAATTATATATTCTTCAAGTTCAACAAGTAAGTCTTTTACATCTTCCAAATATTTATCACTGTATTCTACTATCTCCAT
>JAGARQ010000003.1 GCA_017622175.1 Bacilli bacterium
CATACTTCTATGTTAGTAGCAAGACCACAATTATCACATAGAACAAGCACATCTTCTCCAATGTCACATACAGCTTGGAATTCCTCAGATAAAGTTCCACCCATTACACCACAACTAGCAGTAACAATCTTATAATCTAATCCTACTCTATCAAATATCCTTTTATATGCCTCATACATTTTATCATAAGCAATAGCTAATCCTTCATCATCCTTATCAAAAGTATAAGCGTCCTTCATCACAAACTCACGCGTACGAATCAAACCATATCTACTTCTAGGTTCATCACGATACTTATTAGCCATTTGATATAAACTAATTGGCATATCTTTATGAGACTTAATAACTTCTTTTGCAGCCTCAACAAACATTTCTTCATGTGTTGGACCAAGTACATAACTTCTATTAAATCTATCTTTCAAAGAAAACATTCCATTACCAAAGTTTTCTCTACGTCCGCTCGCAATATAAACTTCTTCTGGTAATAATTGTGGCATTACTAACTCCTGACAGTCAATGCCATTCATTTCTTCTCTCACAATCTTTTCAATTTTCTTAGTAACCCTATAACCCATTGGTAAGAAATAGTATATTCCACTACCCGCTTTCTTAATCATTCCTGATCTAACCAATAAATTAGCACTTACACTTTCTTCATCTTTAGAATCTTCTCTTTTTGTAAAAAAATAACTATTTTTTAATTTCATAACTTTCTCCTCCTATTTTTAAAATATTTAAACATTCCGGGAGATTAACTCCAAGAAAAGAATTCTTATTGGGTAGTCCAGATAATATCTGACTACCATTATTTATAATTTTTAAATCAGTTCTCATCTGAACCACCTCCTTTAAAATAAAAAGAATGGTACCTAAAAGGAGTGCTTGATGCACGGTACCATCCTTACTTTAACTTATTTTTTAACGATGTAGACCACCGGAAACCAAAGTTTCATCAAGAAAGGTAGGAATTATACTAGATTATCATTAAGTTCTCACTATCCTTAATTCACTTTGCATAAGAGCTAATATAATTATGGTCTTTCTTATCGATATTAATATTGAATTCCCCAAACAACACGATGTTTAGCTTCTTTTCCACACATCGCACATTTATGAGTAGGTTGTTCTTCTTCTAAAATACATCTAGATTTCAAACCACCTATTTCTTTTAAAGAAACCTCACAAGCTTCATCACCACACCAATCAGCAATAATAAAACCCGGATGATTTTCAATTATTTCTTTCATTTCTTCTACAGATTCAACTTCATAAGTCATTTTATCTCTTCTTGTCTTAGCTGTTTCAAATAGATTATTTTGAATCTTATCCATTAAATCTTTAACATAACTCACAACGTCTATATCTGCATTAACTTCTACTTTTTCTTGCGTATCACGTCTAGCAATAGTATAAACATCTCTTTTTAAATCCCTTTCTCCAATTTCAATTCTAACTGGAATTCCATTAACTTCAGCTTCCTTAAATTTAAATCCTGGAGATTTATTAGAATCATCTACATAAACCGAAATATTATTTGCTTTTAAAGCCTCATATACTTCATTAACTTTTTCTTCTACATTTCCAATAGGAACAATAACCACTTGTTTTGGAGCAATCTTTGGAGGTAATACTAATCCAAAATCATCACTATGAACCATAATTAATGCACCAATCATTCTAGTTGTAACTCCCCAAGAAGTTTGATAAGCATATTCTTGTTTATTTTCTTTATTAACAAAACTTATATCATAAGCCTTAGAAAACTTTTGTCCAAAATAATGACTTGTTCCCGATTGTAAAGCAACACCATTATACATCAATGCCTCTACTGTTAAAGAATATTCAGCTCCAGCAAACTTTTCTTTTTCAGTTTTTCTTCCAGCAATAACTGGAATTGCCAAGTAATCTTCAAAGAATGTCTTATAAACATTTAACATTTGTCTTGTTTCAGCTTCCGCCTCCTCTGCAGATGCATGTACAGTATGTCCTTCTTGCCATAAGAATTCTCTACTTCTTAAAAATGGTCTAGTAGTTTTTTCCCATCTCATAACACTACACCATTGATTATACTTCATTGGTAAATCTCTATAAGATCTAACTACATTGCTATAATAATCACTAAATAAAGTTTCACTAGTAGGTCTAACACATAATCTTTCTTCTAATAAATTAGCGCCACCATGTGTAACCCATGCAACTTCAGGTGCAAAACCATTTATAAGTTCTCCTTCTTTTTTCATTAAACTTTCAGGTATAAGCATAGGCATATATACATTTTGATGACCAGTTTCTTTAAACATACCATCTAATACACTTTGCATTCTTTCCCATAATGCATATCCTGCAGGTTCAATAACCATACATCCTTTAACATTTGAATAATCACATAATCTAGCTGCTTTTACAACATCTGTATACCATTTCGCAAAATCAACATCTCTACTTGTTATTGCTTCATTTTTCATATTATCCCTCCAAAAATAAAAAGAATGATACCTAAAGGAGTGCTTGACGCACGGTACCATCCTTACTTTAACTCTTATTTTTAACGATGTAGACTACACCGGAAACATCTGTTTCACCAGAAAAGGTAGGAATTGTATTAGATTATCATTAAGTTCTCACTATCCTTAATTCACTTTGCATAAGAGCTTATACAATTATGGTCTTCTCTATTGGATTTATCAATAAATCGATTTTACTATTTAAATAATCATTTGTCAAATTAATATCTATTAACTCCAAATGTGTTCATATTATAACATATCTACTATTTTTTGTCAAAAAAAGAACTAATTAATTTAGTTCTTCTTCAATTCTCATTAATTGATTATACTTACAAATTCTATCTGTTCTAGACATAGAACCAGTCTTAATTTGTCCTAAATCTAAACCTACTGCTAAATCAGCAATTGTATTATCTTCAGTTTCTCCACTTCTGTGAGAAATAATTGTTTTATATCCATTAGCTTTAGCTAACTCAATAGTTTCAATTGTTTCAGTAATAGTACCAATTTGGTTAACTTTTAATAAAATTGCATTACCAGCTTTTTTATCAATTCCCATTTGAAGACATTTCTTATTAGTAACAAATAAGTCATCTCCAACTAATTGAACTCTATCTCCAATTCTTTCAGTAATTTTAGTAAATCCTTCCCAATCATTTTCATCAACAGGATCTTCAATTGAAATAATTGGATATGTATTAACTAATTCTTCATAGAAGTTAATTAATTCATCAGTAGTTAATTCTTTTCCATCAACATGATATTTACCATCTTCATAGAATTCAGAAGCAGCAACGTCAATAGCAATTTTAACATCTTTTCCAGGCTCATATCCAGCTTTTTGGATTGCTTCAACGATTAACTCAAAACCTTCTTTATTTGACCCTAGATTTGGCGCAAAACCACCTTCATCGCCTACTCCAGTAAAATATCCTTTACCATTTAAAACTTTCTTTAAAGAATGGAATACTTCAGCACCAACTCTAACTCTTTCATGAATAGTATCAGCTTGTGGAATAATCATAAATTCTTGGAAATCAAGGTTATTATCAGCATGAGCCCCACCATTAATAATATTCATCATTGGATATGGTAAAGTTCTTCCTTCTCCAATATATTCATATAATTCTTTGCCTTCATTAATTGCACTAGCACGTAAAGCAGCCATACTAACTCCAAGAATAGCATTTGCACCTAATTTGGACTTAGTTTCAGTACCATCAAGTTCAATCATTGCATAATCAAGTGCTTTTTGATTAGCAGCATCCATACCAATTACTCTATCGCGAATAACAGTATTAACATTATTAACTGCATTTAAAACACCTTTTCCACAATAGCGAGTTCCACCATCACGCATTTCTAGCGCTTCTCTTTCTCCAGTAGAAGCCCCACTTGGTACAGCGGCACGTCCTCTTACACCATTTTCTAGAATAACATCTACTTCAACAGTAGGATTTCCTCTAGAATCAAGAATTTCTCTTCCTTTTACATCAATTATTTTCATATATTTCCTCCTTTATTTAGAAACATTTTCTTCCATTAATTGAAATCTATATTCTTGTTCAACTTCAGGGTATTTTTCTTTATCAACCTTTGATATAAACATATCATAAGGTCTTGCCCAAACTATATTAGTCCCCTCATGCAAATAAACAACCATCATTTCCTCGGTTTCAGTATGCTTTGCAATTTCTAAAACCGTAATAATGTGTCCTTTAAAATGCTTATAACGTTGTCCCTTAATTACTTCCATTTTTAAGTTCCTCAACTTTCTTTTTAAATTCTGCTCCACGAACTTCGCATTCTTTATATTGATCCCATGAAGCAGATGCTGGGCTCAATAATATTATATCACCCTCATTACTTACTTCAAAACATTTATCAAATCCATCCGTCAAATATTCGTAAATATATGTTGGAATATTTAAACTATTACCAAATTCAAGAACTCTTTCTCTACACTCTCCAATTCCAATAATACTTTTGACATTCTTCATAAACGGAGTTAATTCATTAAAATCTTGTCCTCTCTCAAGTCCACCTAAAATAACTATTATAGGTTTATCAAAAGAAGATAATGCTATTTGTGTACATTTAATATTTGTTGCTTCTGTATCATTATAAAATCTTCTACCATCAATAGTATCAACATATTCAAGTCGATGCTCTACTCCCTTAAAATTGCTAATTACTTCATTAATAATTTCATTTGATACACCAAACTCTTTTACCAACATAATTGCACTAATACAATTTTCAACATTATGAAGACCAGCTATAAAAATATCATCTCTAGACATAACTTTCTCTCCATAATAATAAATATCATTATCTTTTAAATAGCCACCATTTATTTCCTTTTTACTAGAAAAATACTTAACTGTAGACTTAATATTCTTAGTTTCTTCTAAAACATCATCGTTTTCAATATTAAGAATAGCAACATTATCACTAGTATGATTTTGAAATAATTTAGCTTTAACTCTTTTATAATTTTCATAACTCTTTAAAAAATCAATATGTGCAGGACTCAAATTAGTCATTAAAGCAACATCAGGATTAAATTCAGTTAAATTTTCTAGTTGTTGACAGCTAACCTCTATAACAATAATATCACCATTTTTAACATCATTTAAAATACTAGATAAAGGATAACCAATATTACCCGCTAAAAAAACTTTATCACCATAAGCCTTCTTCATAATTTCATATGTCAAAGTAGTTGTTGTTGTCTTACCATTTGTACCAGTAATTGCAATCATCTTAACACCTTCTGGTAATAATCTATAAGCCATCTCAACTTCATTCATTACTTCAATACCTAATTCTCTTGCCTTAAGAACATACTTATGATCAATCGGAACACCAGGATTTTTAATCAAATAATCAAAACTTTCATCTAGGATATTATCAGGATGTGAACCAAATACTAGTTCAACTCCCAAAGAACGCAATTCATTAATTTGTTCTTTATCGTGTTTTTCTTCATCTTTACCATCATTAAGAACAACTTTATTTCCTCTTTCAATTAATAATTTAGCAGCTTGATAACCACTTCTCGCTAATCCTAAAATAAATATTTTATTATTTTCAAACATATCTATCACCACTTTAATTATACTATGACAACAAAAAATTAACTACTATAAATTGACTTTCCATATTGAAAGAACATTTTACAAATGATATAATAATGAGTATAGATAGAAAGGAGCTCAAAGCAATGAAAATTGTAACTTTATCCCCTGAACAATTTGATAAATTTGCATCAAATCATCGTTATAGAAATTATTATCAAAGCTCCGCATACGGTAATGTAATGGTCAAATTTGGCTACAATATCCACTATCTTGGAGTAGTAAGTGATCAAAATAAACTTATAGGCGCAACACTAATCATATATAAAGAAATATTTATGAGTAATAAAATAGCTTATGCTCCTAGAGGAATATTATTTAATTATGAAGATGCAGACAAAGTTGAAGAAATGATAAAAAAACTTAAACAACTACTTGGAAAACAAGGATTTATGTTATTAAGAATGGATCCATATATTCCAGAAACAATTAGAGATTCTCAAGGAAATACAATTAATTTCAATAATCAAGCAAGTACTATTATAAACAACCTAGTAAATGCTGGTTTTTCATACAAAGGAAAAACATTATTTTTTGAAACAGAAAAGCCACGTTGGGAAGCCCTTGTGTTATTAAACAGAGATGACAGAGAAATATTTGCAAAATTTGACAAACGTACAAGAAATAAAATTAGACGCGCAACATCTAATGGAGTTCAAGTATATAGAGATAGTGAAAGAGACTTAAATGCATTATATAAATTTATTAATAAGAAAACACCAAATCCACTATCATTCTACAAAGAAATGTGTAAAAACTTTAAAGACAATATAGAAGTATACTATGCTATACTAAATACTGAAACATTTACAATAAATAGTAGAAGAATTCTAGAACAAGAACAAGAAAAAAATGATCAATTAAATATGATTATTCAAAATCCACAATTAGATGCAAAAGAAAGAAACAACTATTTAAATCAAAAAATGGAATCAGACAAACTATTAAATCAGTATAAAAATAATATTGTTTTAGCAACAGATTTATTAAAAGCACATCCAGAAGGACTAAAAGTAGCTGCAGCAATGGTTATAACATACGACAATGCTGCATATGTATTCATTGATGGAATAAACGAACAATATAATCATTTAAATGCAAATTACTTATTAAAATGGTATATGATTCAAGACTATAATAGTAGAGGATTTAAATATATAAACTTAAATGCAATTGTAGGTGAATTCCAAGAAAAGAATCAATACAGTGGTTTAAATGAAATGAAATTAGGATTTAATACCACAGTAACAGAATACTTAGGAGAATTTGATATAATATTAAACAACTTCTCATACAACCTATATAAAAGTTTTAATAAAGATAAGAAATAAACTTATCTTTATTTTTTTATACAAAAAAAGAACCGATTAACGGTTCTTTTAATATATCAAATTATTATTCAACGATTTCAGTAACGTTACCAGCACCAACTGTTCTTCCACCTTCACGGATAGAGAATTTAGTACCTTGTTCTAAAGCGATTGAATGGATTAATTCAACATCGATATCAACGTTATCTCCTGGCATTACCATTTCAGTTCCAGCTGGTAAGTTAATAACTCCAGTTACGTCTGTAGTTCTGAAATAGAATTGAGGACGATAGTTGTTGAAGAATGGAGTATGACGTCCACCTTCTTCTTTGCTTAGTACGTATACTGTTGCTTTGAATTTTCTATGAGGTGTAACAGTTCCAGGTTTAGCTAAAACTTGTCCACGTTCAACTTCTTCACGAGCAATACCACGTAATAATACTCCAGCATTGTCTCCAGCTTCAGCATAGTCTAATTGTTTACGGAACATTTCAATTCCTGTAACAACAGTTTTCTTAGTATCTTTGATACCAACGATTTCAACTTCATCGTTAAGTTTTAATTGTCCACGTTCAACACGTCCAGTAACAACTGTTCCACGTCCAGTAATTGTGAAAACATCTTCAATACTCATTAAGAATGGTTTGTCGTTGTCTCTTTCTGGAGTTGGGATCCATTCGTCAACTGCAGCCATTAATTCGTCGATTTTTCCTGTCCAAGCAGCATCTCCTTCAAGAGCTTTAAGAGCAGAACCACGAATAATTGGTGTGTTGTCTCCATCGAAATCATATTCGTTTAATAAGTCACGAACTTCCATTTCTACTAAGTCTAATAATTCTTCATCGTCAACCATATCACATTTATTTAAGAATACAACCATTTTTGGTACTCCAACTTGACGAGCAAGTAAGATATGTTCACGAGTTTGAGCCATTGGACCATCTGTAGCAGCAATAACTAAGATTGCTCCGTCCATTTGAGCAGCTCCAGTAATCATGTTCTTAACATAGTCAGCATGTCCTGGGCAGTCAACGTGAGCGTAGTGACGAGCATCAGTACTGTACTCAACGTGAGCAGTATTGATAGTGATACCACGTTCTCTTTCTTCTGGTGCTTTATCGATATTAGCGAAGTCAACAGCTTCATTACCGTTTTTACCAGCTAATACTTTAGTGATAGCAGCAGTAGTAGTAGTTTTACCATGATCTACGTGTCCAATTGTACCAACGTTAACGTGTGGTTTTGAACGATCAAATTTTTCTTTTGCCATAATTAATTTCCTCCTATATAAATTACACATTTATTTTATCTAATAATTGAAAGATTTTCAACTATTTTGATACGTTTTTAATTAATTTCCACTCTTTTTAATAATTTCATCAGCAATATTTTTTGGAACTTCTTCATAATGATCTGGGAACATTACGAATGTAGCTCTACCTTGTGTATTAGAACGTAAGTTAGTAGCGTATCCAAACATTTCTGAAAGTGGAACCATAGCGCTAAGTTTAATAGCGTTACCTTGAGCTTCTTGTCCAAGTGGTTTACCACGACGAGAAGTTAAATCACCCATTACATTTCCAAAATATTCTTCTGGAGTAGTAACGTCAACTTTCATGATTGGTTCAAGTAAAACTGGTTTACATTTATTCTTAGCTTCTTTTAAAGCAAAGCTAGCAGCAATCTTGAAAGCCATTTCGTTAGAGTCTACATCATGGTAAGAACCATCAAATAATGTAGCTTTAACATCTATCATAGGATATCCTGCAAGTACACCTGATTGTAAAGCTTCTTGTAATCCCTTATCAACTACTGGAATATATTCACGAGGAACAACTCCACCAACGATTTGGTCAACAAATTCATATCCTTTATCTGGATTTGGTTCAAATTTAACCCAAACGTGTCCATATTGTCCACGACCACCAGATTGTTTAATGTACTTACCTTCACAATCAGCAGCGGCTTTAATTGTTTCACGGTAAGCAACTTGTGGAGCACCAACGTTAGCTTCAACGCTGAATTCACGTTTCATACGATCAACTAAAACGTCTAAGTGTAATTCTCCCATACCAGCGATAACTGTTTGTCCAGTTTCAGCATCAGTATGAACTTTAAATGTTGGATCTTCTTCAGCTAATTTTTGAAGAGCGATTGACATTTTTTCTTGGTCAGCTTTAGATTTTGGTTCTACAGCTAATTGAATAACTGGTTCTGGAACAACTAAGCTTTCAAGAATAATTGGTTTCTTTTCATCACATAAAGTATCTCCAGTTCCTGTATTCTTTAATCCTACAGCAGCTGCGATATCTCCTGTATAAACATCACTAATTTCCTTACGGTTATTAGCATGCATTTGTAGAATACGTCCAACTCTTTCTTTAGTATCTTTAGTAGAGTTTAATACATAACTACCACTTGATAAATGTCCAGAGTAAACTCTGAAGAAAGTTAAACGTCCTACGAATGGGTCAGTCATAACTTTAAATGCTAATGCAGCGAATGGTTCATTATCACTAACCTTACGAGTATCTTCATTTCCATTTAAATCTGTACCTTTAACAGCTTCAATATCTAATGGACATGGTAAATAATCAATAACGGCGTCTAATAATAATTTAACACCTTTATTACCTAATGCTGTTCCACACATAACTGGGAAGAATTCAGCAGCTAAACATCCATTTCTGATTGCTTTCTTGATCATTTCAACACTAACTTCTCCACCATCAAGATAAGTCATCATCATTTCTTCATCAAATTCAGCTACAGCATCGATTAATTCCATTCTCTTTTCTTCAGCGATATCTTTTAAGTCAGCTGGAATTTCAATTTCTTCAGCATCTTCAGCTTGTTTACCATCATAATGATAAGCTTTCATAGTAACTAAGTCAATTACACCATTGAATTGATCTTCAGCACCAATAGGCCATTCGATTGGTTTAGCATTTACTCCTAAACGATCTTTAATAGTTTTTAAACTATATTCAAAATTTGCACCCATCTTGTCCATTTTATTTGCGAAAATAATTCTTGGAACTTTAAAGTCAGATGCTTGTCTCCAAACTGTTTCAGTTTGAGGTTCTACTCCAGCTTGTGCGTCGATTAAAGCTACAGCTCCATCTAATACACGAAGTGAACGAGATACTTCAATTGTGAAGTCTACGTGTCCAGGAGTATCGATAATATTTAAACGATGTCCCTTCCAATAAGCAGTTGTTGCTGCAGAAGTGATTGTGATACCACGTTCTTTTTCTTGTTCCATCCAGTCCATTGTAGCGGCACCTTCGTGAGTTTCACCAATTTTATGATTTACTCCAGTATGGAATAAGATTCTTTCGCTACAAGTAGTTTTACCTGCATCGATATGAGCCATGATACCGAAATTTCTTGTCTTTTCTAAAGACGTATCTCTTGCCATTTTATGACTCCCTTCCTACCATCTATAATGTGCGAAAGCCTTATTAGCTTCAGCCATTCTATGTGTATCTTCACGTTTTTTACATGCTGCACCAGTACCATTTGATGCATCAACGATTTCATTAGCTAAATTATCAGCCATTCCTTTTCCACCACGTTCACGTGAATATTTAGTTAACCATCTTAATGCTAAAGCTTGGCTTCTAGCTGGTGTAACTTCAACTGGAACTTGGTAGTTAGATCCTCCAACACGACGGCTTTTTACTTCAAGTTGAGGTCTAATATTTTCCATTGCTTCAGTAAATACTTCTAAAGGATCTTTTCCTGTTTTAGTCTTTACTTGTTCAAATGCTTCATAAACTATTGTTTGAGCTGTTCCTTTTTTACCATCTAACATAATAGTGTTAATTAGTTTTGCAACTACTTTTGACTTATATATTGGATCAGCAAGAACATCTCTCTTAACTGCACGTCTCTTACGCATTTTAATTTCCTCCCTTCACTGTATTTAAAATTAAATTATTATTACTTTTTAGGTCTTTTTGCACCGTATTTACTACGTCCTTGCATACGATCCTTAACTCCAGCAGTATCTAATGTACCACGAATGATGTGATAACGAACTCCGATTAAGTCCTTAACACGTCCACCACGAATTAATACAACACTATGTTCTTGTAGGTTGTGTCCGATTCCTGGGATATAAGTATCAACTTCTTTGCCGTTTGATAAACGAACACGAGCGTACTTACGTAATGCTGAGTTTGGTTTCTTAGGTGTTTTAGTACCAACACGAGTACAAACTCCACGTTTTTGAGGAGCATTTGTATCAGTAGCTTTTTTCTTAATAGTATTTAAACCAACACCTAAAACTGGTGCCTTACTCTTTCTTACTTTATCCTTACGATTTTTACGAACTAATTGGTTAATTGTAGGCATAAAATATATCTCCTTTCTTTACACATATCCAGGTGTATCATTTTACCCTTTAAATAAAACTTTGCGCAATGCAAAGCTATTTAATCAGCAGTAATAATATATCACTAAACAAAAATAATGTCAACAAATCTTTAATAAAATATTTACTAAATTTACTAATTTATTATATTCAAAATAAAAAAATAAATATTAAAAATAAATTAAATTATTTATTTGTTTATTTTTAACTACATTAAATTACAAAAAATGTAAAATCAATGCATAAAAACAAATAAAAAGGAGTAGATTACTCTACTCCATAAATTGATCTTCTAATTTTTCTAGTGGTTCTTCATCCATAAATTCTGTTTGAAGTTCATAATCAACATCGCGGTAAGCTTTGCTACCAGTACCAGCAGGAATTAATTTACCAATGATAACATTTTCTTTTAATCCTGATAGTGGATCTACCTTACCCTTAATAGCAGCATCAGTTAAGATACGAGTAGTTTCTTGGAATGATGCAGCAGATAAGAATGAATCAGTTTCAAGTGCAGCTTTAGTAATTCCAAGTAAGATTGGTTTTCCAAGAGCCGGTTTTTTACCCATAATAACTGCATCTCTGTTTCCATCTGTGAATTCACGGAAGTTAACAAGTGCTCCAGGTAAGAAACGAGTATCTCCACCTTCAACAATTCTAATCTTAGAAATCATTCTACGAGCGATAATTTCGATATGTTTATCAGAAATATCAACACCTTGAGAACGATATGTATGTTGTACTTCTTTTAAGATATATGATTGAGTTGTAATTGGGTCAGTAACTGCAAGTAACTCTTTAGGGCTAATAGCACCTTCAGTAAGTCTATCTCCACATTTAACTTCAGCACCCTTTTCAACACAAAGTTTAGAACCATAGTTAGTAACATGTTCTTTTGTTTCTAACTTATTAGTGATACTAATTTTATATTTTCCATGATCTTCTTTAATCTTACTAATTGTACCATCGATTTCAGCAATAGTAGCTTTAGCTTTTGGATTACGTGCTTCGAATAATTCTTGAACACGAGGAAGACCTTGAGTAATATCGGCGTCACCACCATGCGCAACTCCTCCAGAGTGGAATGTACGCATTGTAAGTTGTGTACCAGGTTCACCGATAGATTGAGCAGCCATAACACCTACAGCTTCTCCAATTTCTACTAAGTTTCCTGTAGCTAAGTTACGTCCATAACATTTTTGACATACACCACCAGCTGTATTACATGTTAAGATTGTGCGGATTTCAACTTCTTTAATACCAGCAGCAACAACTTTATCAGCAAGTGATTCTGTAATTAATTGTAATTTATCAACAATAACTTCTTTAGTTTCAGGATGAACAATCTTCTTATTAGCAAAACGTCCAACAATACGATCACGTAAGCTTTCAATAACAGTACCGTTCTTTTCATTAATGAAGTCATATACAACAACACCTTGATCAGTACCACAATCAGCTTCTCTAACAATCATATCTTGAGATACATCAACTAAACGACGAGTTAAGTATCCAGAGTCAGCTGTCTTTAATGCTGTATCGGCAGAACCTTTACGAGCACCATGTGTAGATAAGAAGAATTCAGCAACTGATAATCCTTCAATGAAGTTTGAAAGGATTGGAATTTCAACTGGAGTACCATCTGGTTTAGCCATGATACCACGCATACCAGCAACTTGAGTGAAGTTTGAGATATTACCACGAGCTTTAGAGTTCATCATGATGAAGATTGGGTTATCTACTTCAGACTTAGCTACTTCTTCAAGTTCTGCTTTTACACGGTCAGTTGCACCATTCCATGTTTCAATTACTTTAGTAAATCTTTCTTCTTCAGTAATTAAACCACGTTTATATTGTTTATTAATTTTGTCTACCATAGCTTGAGTTTCTTCAACTATTTCAGGTTTCTTCTTACTTAACTTAACGTCAGCCATAGAAACTGTAATACCAGCGATTGTAGAATAATAGAATCCTAAATCTTTCATCTTATCAAGCATTGTAGATGTTTCTGTAGTTTTATAACGTTTAAACACTTGAGCGATAATTTTTTCTAAAGTACCCTTAACAAATGGTTTTACTAAATCCATAGCAGCAATTGCTTCAGGAATGTTAGTTCCTTTTTCAAGGAAATATTTATTTGGAGTAATATTAGAAATATTATCATCAGTTGGTTCATTGATATAAGCAAATGAATCAGGTAAGATTTCATTAAACTTAATTTTACCAACAGTTGTAACTAAATATTTACCTTTTTGATTTTCAGTAAATAATTTATATTTGAATGAATCAACAGGAATTGCAATACGTGTATGTAATGTAATTTCTCTTCTTTCATAAGCCATTAAAGCTTCATTAGAGTTTCTAAATACACGTCCTTCTCCTTCTTCTCCAGCTTTTTCCATAGTTATATAGTAGTTACCTAAAACCATGTCTTGAGATGGAGTAACGATAGGATCTCCTGATTTTGGATGTAGGATGTTGTTAGATCCTAACATTAACATTCTAGCTTCAGCTTGAGCTTCTTCAGATAGTGGAACGTGTACAGCCATTTGGTCTCCATCGAAGTCAGCGTTGAACGCAGGACAAACTAATGGGTGTAGACGAATAGCTTTTCCACCAACTAAGATTGGTTCGAATGCTTGAATACCAAGTCTATGTAGAGTTGGAGCACGGTTTAACATAACTGGATGTTCTTTAATAACTTCTTCAACAATGTCCCATACTACAGGATCTTGATTATCAATTAATCTCTTAGCGGCTTTGATATTATGAGCAATATCTTTGCTTACTAAGCCATGGATAACATGTGGCTTAAATAATTCTAGAGCCATTTCTTTTGGAATACCACATTGATACATCTTTAGAGATGGACCAACAACGATAACTGAACGTCCAGAATAGTCAACACGTTTTCCTAATAAGTTTTGACGGAAACGTCCTTGTTTTCCCTTTAACATACTAGATAAAGATTTTAAAGGTCTATTTCCAGCACCTGTTACAGATCTACCACGACGACCATTATCAAATAATGCATCAACAGCTTCTTGTAACATACGTTTTTCATTTTGAATAATGATTCCAGGTGCTCCTAAATCAATAAGTTTCTTTAAACGATTATTACGGTTAATAACACGTCTATATAAATCATTTAAGTCACTTGTTGCAAAACGACCACCATCTAATTGAATCATTGGTCTTAATTCTGGTGGAATTACTGGAATACAATCCATAATCATCCACTCAGGTCTATTTCCAGATTGATAGAATGCATCTAAAACATCAAGTCTCTTTAATAAACGAGTTCTCTTTTGTCCTTGTGCAGTTTCTAATTCTTTAGAAATTTCTTCAATATCTTTAGCTAAATCAACTTTACTTAAAAGTTCTTTAATAGCTTCAGCACCCATTCCTACTCTGAATCCAGTACCATATTTTTCATAATATGCACGATATTCTTTTTCAGATAATGTTTGCTTGTTTTCTAACGGTGCATTTCCTTTATCAATTACAACATAACTAACAAAGTATAATACTTCTTCAAGATCTCTTGGACTCATATCAAGAACAAGACCCATTCTTGAAGGAACACCTTTAAAGAACCAAATATGAGATACAGGAGTAGCAAGTTCAATATGTCCCATACGTTCACGACGTACTTTGGCACGAGTAACTTCAACTCCACATCTATCACATACTATATTTTTATAACGAACACGTTTGTATTTTCCACAACCACATTCGAAATCTTTAGTAGGCCCAAAGATTTTTTCACAGAATAAACCATCACGTTCTGGACGAAGCGTACGATAGTTAATAGTTTCAGGTTTTTTAACTTCTCCATATGACCATTCACGGATTTTATCAGGAGAAGCAATACCAATTTTTAATGCATCAAACTTATTTACTTCTAACATTAAAATTCAGCTCCTTCCTCAAAATCTTCATCGAAGTCTACTTCAGATTCATCGAATTCATCATCGAAATCATCTTCATCTTCGAATTCATCGTCTTCTTCATATTCTTCTGTTTCTTCACTACTTGCAGTAATTTCAACTGCAGGACTTTCTACTTCTTCAATAGAAGTATTCATATCTTCTTTGTCTTCTGCTTCTTCGATTTCTTTTAATTGTAAAGTTTCACCTTCATCATTAATGATTGAAATATCTAATCCTAATGCTTGGAATTCTTTCATCAATACTCTGAACGATTCTGGAACACCAGCTTGATTAATTTCTTGACCCTTAATAATTGATTCATAAACTTTTACACGACCAGTAACGTCATCTGACTTAACTGTTAAGATTTCTTGTAATGTATGTGCAGCACCATATGCATATAATGCCCAAACTTCCATTTCCCCAAATCTTTGTCCACCGAATTGAGCTTTACCACCAAGTGGTTGTTGAGTAACTAATGAGTAAGGTCCAGTTGAACGAGCATGTAACTTATCATCAACCATGTGATGTAGTTTAATCATGTACATTACACCAACAGAAATACGGTTATCAAAAGGTTCACCAGTACGTCCGTCATAAAGGATCGTCTTACCATCTTCGTCCATTCCTGCTTCTTTCATCATTTCTTGGATATCACTAATGTGAGCCCCATCAAATACTGGAGTAGCAATATGAACACCTAGTTTCTTACAAGCCATACCCATATGGATTTCAAGAATTTGCCCGAAGTTCATACGAGAAGGAACACCTTGTGGATTTAACATAATATCAACTGGAGTACCATCTGGTAAATATGGCATATCTTCTTGTGGAAGAACTAATGAAATAACACCTTTGTTACCATGACGTCCAGACATTTTGTCTCCAACTTGAATCTTACGTTTTTGAATTATATATACACGGATAACTTTAGAAACACCTGCTGGTAATTCATCATTATCCTTTCTTGAATAAATCTTAATATCGTGAACAATACCATCTCCACCATGTGGAACACGTAAAGATGTATCTCTAACTTCACGAGTCTTTTCACCAAAAATAGCATGTAATAGTTTTTCTTCTGAAGTAAGTTCAGCCATTCCCTTAGGAGTAACTTTACCAACAAGGATATCTCCTTCATGTACTTCAGTACCAATTGTAACAATACCATTTTCATCTAAGTTACGACGAGCTTCTTCACTAACATTTGGAATATCTCTTGTGATTTCTTCAGGCCCTAACTTAGTTTCACGACATTGCATTTCATAGTCTTCTAAGTGTAATGAAGTATATTTATCATCTTTAACTAAATTTTCATTTAAAATAATAGCATCTTCATAGTTATAACCATTGAAAGTCATAAATGCAACAGTCATATTTTTACCTAATGCAAGTTCACCTTTATCAGTTGAGTTACCATCAGCAAGAATAGTCTTACCAGCAACAACTTTATCTCCAACGTGAACGATAGGTCTTTGATGTGAACAAATACTAGAGTTTGCTAATTCGAAGTTAGCTACTTTATAAGTATCTTTTCCTTCTTTTGTCTTAACAACAATCTTCTTAGCATCTACATATTCAACTACACCATCAGATTTAGCAACAATTTCAACACCAGAGTCTTTTGCAGCGATAAATTCAACACCAGTTCCAACATATGGAGCTTCTGTTTTAATTAAAGGCATAGCTTGACGTTGCATGTTTGATCCCATCAATGCACGAGTTGCATCATCGTGTTCAAGGAACGGAATACAGCTTGTTGTAACTGAAACAACTTGTTGTGGACTTACGTCAATATAATCAACTTGTTCAGGTTTAGCTAAAATGTTTTCACCACGGAAACGAGCTCTAACTTGTTCATCAATAATCACATTATCCTCAGTTGTTTCAACTGTTGATTGTGAAATAATATAATCTAATTCTTCATCTGCTGTTAAATAGCAAACTTCATCAGTAATTTTTGAATTTTCTACTTTACGATATGGAGTCATAATAAATCCATAATCATCAATTTTTGCATAACTTGCAAGTGATGTAATAAGTCCAATGTTTGGTCCTTCTGGAGATTCAATTGGACAAATACGACCGTAGTGAGAAGCATTAACGTCACGAACTTCTACTCCAGCACGATCACGAGAAAGTCCACCTGGTCCTAATGCAGATAAACGACGTTTATTTGTTAATTCTGCAATTGGGTTTGTTTGATCCATAAATTGAGAAAGTTGTGAACTACCAAAGAATTCTTTCATAGCAGCAGTTACTGGACGAATATTAATTAATGTCTTAGGAGTAACTTCTTCCATTTCTTGAGTAGTCATTCTTTCACGAATTACTCTTTCCATACGAGAAACACCAATTCTAAATTGGTTTTGTAGTAATTCACCAACTTGACGAATACGACGATTTCCTAAATGGTCGATTTCATCATAGTTTCCAACGCCTTGTAAAAGGTTTAAGTAATAAGAAACTGAAGCATAAACATCAGAAATAGTTAATCTCTTAACATCAATACTTTGATCATTACCTACAACAGCAATTTTCTTTTTCTTATCACTTGGATCATAAATTTTAACGATTTGTACTTTATTATAAGTATCTAACTCATCATTAATTGTAACTTCTTTTACACCAAATCCCTTAGCTAAAACAGCTTTCAATTCTTCTAAGTTAGCCTTAGTAATTTTAGTGCCTTTTTCAAATACAACAACACCATTTTCGTCTGTTATATCTTCTGCTAAAGTTTGATCTAATAAACGATCAGCTACATTTAATTTACGATTAAATTTATAACGACCAACACGAGCTAAATCATATCTAAATTCATCAAAGAATCTAGTAATAATTTGGTTCTTAGAAGAATCTAAAGTAGCAGGTTCTCCTGGTCTTAATTTTTCATAAATTTCAATTAAAGCTTCATCTGTATTTTTAGTTGAATCTTTAGCAATAGTATTCTTTAGATAATCATCTTCACCAAACATAGCTAAGATTTCATCATCTGAAGATAAACCAAATGCACGTAATAAAGTTGTTAGAGTAACTTTTCTAGTACGGTCAATTCTAACATATAATACATCTCTTGCATCAGTTTCGAATTCTAACCAAGTACCACGTGTTGGTATAATTTGGGAAGTAATTAATTCACGTCCATTTTTATCGATTTCACGATTAAAATAAACACTTGGAGAACGTACTAATTGAGAAACAATAACACGTTCAGCACCATTAATAACGAAAGTTCCACTTTCAGTCATCATTGGCATATCACCCATAAAGATTTCTTGTTCTTTTACTTCACCAGTTTCACGGTTAAATAAACGAACTTCAACTCTTAAAGGTGCAGAGTAAGTAGTTTCACGGTCTTTACTCTCTTTAATAGAATATCTTGGTTCATCAAAATGATAATCTCCGAATTCAAGAGATAAAGTTCCAGAGAAATTTTCTACTGGAAATAAATCTTCAAATACTTCTTTGATTCCTGTTTCAATAAACCATTGGTAAGATTTCTTTTGAATTTCTAATAAATCCTTTAATTCATAAGCATTTCTGATTTTAGAGAAATTACGTCTTTCTCTGTGATCACCACATTTTGTAATTTTAAATGCCACTAATATTCACCCCACACTATTGATTTTTTGAAAAACATTCTTTTCATTATAAAGTGCACTCAATAATGAAAAAACCTTTTTTCTTTTCTAATACTTTTACATTGTATAGTTTTTGTAAGTCGACAATTAGCGATTTAGCACCTTGTTCTTTTCGAATTACCAAGAATAACTTCCCATCATCTTCAAGATAATCCTTAGCATTCATCACTATATCATAGACTACTTTTTTACCAGCCCTTATCGGAGGATTAGTAACTATAGTAGAGTATTTGCCAGACACATTCTCATAAACATTACTTTCAAACACATTAATATCTGCAACATGATTTTCTTTAATATTTCTCTCTGCTAAATGAAGAGCACGTAAATTAACATCAACCATATCCACATGTGCTTTAGCAAGTTTACCTATAACGATTCCAAACACTCCATAACCGCAACCCATATCAAGAATTTTGCCTCCAACCTCTTCAAGCGGGATTGTTTCAAGAAGAAGTCTACTGCCAAAATCCAAACCGTCTTTAGAAAAAACTCCATTGTCTGTTAGGAAGATAAACTTACGACCTAAGACAACACATTCAGTTCTGCGAACATTACTTGGTAAGTTCTCATTAGTAAAATATTGACCCATTTTAATCTCCTCTTTTTCTCTAGAAAAAAAAAGAAGAAGAAAACCGCACAAAAATCCTTAGTTTTCTTCCTTTCGAAAGATATAATACACGACTTTAATCCATTTGTCAAACATTTTTTGATTTTTTTACAAAATATTACAAAAAAAGATACATACAAGTTCGTATGTATCTTAACTACATGAATTAAGTTAATTATTTAACTTCTACAGTAGCTCCAGCTTCTTCAAGCTTAGCTTTAATTTCTTCAGCTTCAGCAACTGAAATATTTTCTTTAACAACACCATTAGCATCTACGATATCTTTAGATTCTTTTAAACCTAAACCAGTAATTTCTTTAACTACTTTGATAACTCCAACTTTTCCAGCTCCAGCATCAGCGATTGATACTGTTACAGTACTTGGAGCAGCATCAGCAGCAGCTCCAGCTGCAGGTGCAGCAACTGCTACAGCACTTGGATCAACTCCAAATTCTTCTTTCATTGCATCTACTAATTCTTTGATTTCTAATAATGTCATTTCTTTTAAACTACTGATAAATTCATCTCTTGTTAATTTAGCCATTTTTATTTCCTCCTATTTTTTATTTTTAACTAATAATTAATTTTCTTCTTTTTGTTGACTATATAAGTCTAAGCAAATTGAAAGGTCTCTTGCGATACCAATCATACCACCAGCAAGCATTGTAAGTAGTCCTTCTCTTGAAGGGATAGTAGCATATTCAGCTAACTTAGCTGCATCAGCTTTTTCTCCATCAACAATCCCTACTTTTAAAACTAATGCTGGGTGATCTTTAGCGAATTCAGATAATGTCTTAATTGGAGCTATTTGATCTTCACCAAATGCGAAAGCACTTGGACCGTTTAACTCAGCATTAAGGTCAATACCTAAATCATTGAAAGCACGAGCCATTAAAGTATTTTTATATACTTTATAATCTGAATTACTTTCTCTTAATTTGCAACGTAATTCTTTAGCCTCACTATCAGTAATACCACGATAATCGAATAATACGATAGTCTTTGCAGCTTCAACACGTTCCTTAATCTCATCGATTACAACTTGTTTTTGCTTTAAGATTGCTTCACTTGCCATAATACACCTCCTTAATCTATTTAGGGATGCCATATAAAAAGTCCTTCAACTAGACAGCCAAAGAACTTTTTTTGATTACTTTTTAAAGTCCTCGGTAGGATTTATTTGTATACCTACTGTCTATGGCACCAACAAATTGTCTTTATTATAACTCAACTAATCCTATTTGTCAAAACTATTTTCAACTTTGATTCCAGGACCCATAGTAGAAGTTATTGAAATGTTCTTAACATATTCACCTTTTACTGTTGCAGGTTTAATTCTTAAGATTTGTGCAACAAATGCATCTAAGTTAGCAAGTAAGTCTTCTTCTGAGAAAGAAACTTTACCAATAACTCCATGAATATTTCCAAAACTATCTGTTCTATATTCAACACGTCCAGCTTTAACTTCTTCAACTGCTTTAGCAACGTCCATAGTAACAGTTCCAGTTTTAGGGTTTGGCATTAAACCTTTTGGTCCTAATACTTTTCCTAATTTACCAAGTAATGGCATCATATCTGGAGTAGCAATCATTGTATCGAAATCGAACCAATTTTCTTTTTCGATTTTTTCAAGCATATCTACGTCACCAACGTAGTCAGCACCTGCTTCTTTAGCTTGATTAGCTTTTTCTCCTTTTGCAATTACTAATACTTTCTTAGTTTTTCCTGTTCCTTTTGGAAGTACGATTGCACCTCTTAATTGTTGATCAGCTTTTTTAGTATCTAGATTTAATCTCATAGCAACTTCAACTGAACCATCGAATGAACAAACTGAAGTTTCTTTAACTAACTTAACAGCTTCTTCTTTAGAATATACTTTACCTTTTTCAATCTTAGAAACAGCTTCAGTATATTTTTTACTTCTTTTTCCCATTTTTCATTTCCTCCTTATGTGGTTTAAGCGGATTTTAATGTAAATTCCTTCCACATAGGTTAAACCTATATGTATTAATCTATTATTAATTACTTTAATTCTTAAGAATTACTCTTGTCCTTCAACAGCAATTCCCATGTTCTTAGCTGTACCAGCTACAACTTTCTTAGCAGCTTCTACATCATATGCATTTAAGTCTTGTAACTTAGTTTCAGCGATTTCAGTTAATTGAGCATCTGTAATAGTTGCAACAATTTCCTTAGATCCTTTTACAGAACCTTTTTGAACTTTAGCATATTTCTTTAATAAGAATGCTGTTGGTGGAGTTTTAATTACGAAATCAAAACTTCTATCTTCATAGATTGAAATTTCAACTGGTAATACATCTCCCATTTTATCTCTAGTTGCATCATTGTACTTAGTACAGAATTCTTGTAGATTGATTCCTGCAGGTCCTAGTACAGTTCCAACTGGTGGAGCTGGTGTAGCTTTTCCCGCTTGGATTTGTAATTTAATTTTCTTAATTGCTTCCTTTGCCACGAAAAACACCTCCTAATAAATTTTTAGTTTTCGCGAGTGGTCCAAATAGCTTGATTACCGCTTTTCAATGCAAACCATGCTTCCCACTAAATCTATATTAATTTAAATATAGCACCAAAATAATAACATAAAGTTTTTACTTTTGCAAGTACTTTATTAAGCTTTTTCAATTTGACTTAATTCAACTTCAACAGAAGTTTCTTGTCCAAATAAGTCAACTAAAAGCATAACTTTTTGATTTGGTAAATCAACTTCATCAACTTTACCAAACATACCATTAAATGGTCCATCAACAATTTTAACTTTTGCTCCTTCAGTAAGTTCAGTATCAACATCAATTCTACTGATGCCCATATTACCAAGAATTTTATCAACTTCGTATGGTTGTAATGGAGTTGGTTTTGCTCCTTTACCACTTGATCCAATGAATCCAGTAACACCAGGAGTGTTACGAACAACATACCAAGCTTCGTCTGACATAACCATTTCAACTAAGATATATCCAGGGAACATTTTCTTAACTTTTTCCTTAGATACACCATCTTTTACTTCAACAACCTTTTCCTCTGGAATTACAACTCTATAAATAAAGTCTTGCATATCCATAGATTCAGATCTCATCTCTAGTTTTTCTTTTACTTTATTCTCATGACCAGAATAAGTATTTACTACATACCATTGTTTTTCCATAAACTAACTCCTTTTTAATTAAATAATGTTTGTACAAGTGCAAAAATAACATTTATTAAATAAAAGAATAATGCACAGAAGATAATAAAGAAAATAGATGCTATTGAATAACGAACCATTTCTTTTTTGCTTGGCCAATGAATTTTAGTAAATTCACTTTTTACACCATGACAAAATATACGAAATCTTACCCAAAGACTTTTCTTCTCTTCTTTAACCTTTTTCTTATTATTTCTTTTCTTGTCTTTTTTTTCTACTTTTTTAGGTTCTTCTTTCTTATTCTTTTTTACAGCTATTTCATCAATATTATATTTTTCTACTTTTTCTTTTTTTCTTACTTCAGCCATATTTCACCATTCCCTAATTTTTTTCAAAATAAAAACACTTCTACGTGCTTCACCATTAAAATAGCATAAACATATAGAAATGTCAACAATTTTATAATTAACCAAAGCTTACAATCAAAGAAATAAGTGCAATAATAACCCCTACAACCAAAAGAGCTGTTGGGAACAATAATAAACTTACAAAGGCAGCTTCACGTTTTCCACTTAATTGTTTGTAAATACCATCATTAATACGAGTATTAACATTAACATCTCCCATAGCATTTTTAGGTTTAGGAATACTTAAGCCCATTCCTTCTCCTGCAAGTTCTTTTTCTAAATTAGCTAAATCTCTATTAGCCTTCTCCATTGCATATTCACAAAAATATACAGAAGCCCCACGATCAATTACACCTCTATAATACGGAATATCTCCTTCTGGTAAGAACTCACTAAATCTATCAAAATTACTTTTTAAAAAATCTTTTTTTAAATAAGGTAAACATTTTGAATATAAGCCAATTTGTATAAATGAAGAATTATAAATATCTTCTTTAATATATTGTTTTTTTAAAGCATAATCTTCTGGTAGTGGAATAATATCCAACTTAATTTGATCAAGTGAATTGTTCAAAATATAAATATTACGAGGATCGAATGACTTAACACAATATCCTCTATCATGAAGATATTTCATCGCTCTATCCATATTAAGAAAAATTTCACGCATTTCTTCTTCATCTCTAAAAGACTTAATCCAAGAATCTAACGATGTTGATTCAGAAGCATAACCATTTAATTTATGTTGAACTTCTCTAGTCATAACACTATCCTCCCTATTTTCATTTTATATCAAACAAAATAAAAAGACAAATTTAAATTAAAATTTGTCTTTTATCCCCTGTAAAGTCTTCTTAATTTTACACAAATGACGAGCAACAGTTGTAGAAGAAATATCAAGTAGTGTTCCTATTTCAATATATGAAAACCCATTATATCTAAGTTCAAAAATAGTACTATCTAAAAAATCCAACGTATTTTTATAATCGATAATAGCCTTATCACTATACATATTTCCTACAAAAATACTAGGTTCATATTCAATATCACCTAAAAAACTATATGTTTCATCACTTAAACTATTATTTAATAAAGAATTCTTTGACGCACCTAAACTTCTACAATAAGTTATCAAACATCTGTTAATACATAAACAAACATATGTATAAAACAAAGATGCACCATTCACATCAAACGATTTCATAGCTTTAAAAACAGCTATTCTTCCTTCTTGAATATAATCATTTAAATCAACACCATAATATGGATTATTTAAATAATATTTCTTCGCACAATTAATAATTATCGGCTCATATTTCTTCACCAAATCATAAAATGCATTTTCATCATTATGCTCTCTAATTTTATAAATAAGATCATAATCATTTATGCCTTCATAGTTCATTAAATCCTACTTTCTATTTCGGACAACCTCATAAATCATAATTCCAGCTGCTACAGATGCATTTAAACTATTCGTAGTTCCATACATCGGAATTTTAGCTATAAAATCACATGATTTAGCAACTAATCTAGATATTCCACTACCCTCATTACCAATTACCAATGCAATTTTTCCAGAGTAATCAATATCACGATAATCAACACTATTCTCTAAAGCAGTTCCAACAACCCAATAACCATTCTTTTTAAGTTCTTCAATTGTTTGAACTAAATTTGTTACCGCAACAATATCCATATTATCTAAAGTACCAACACTAGTTTTCATAACTGTTGAGTTAATCATAACTTGACGGTCTTTTGGCATAACAATAGCATCCACTCCAGCAGCTTCGCTAGTTCTAATAATTGCACCTAAATTATGTGGATCTTCTAAATGATCAAGTAATACTAAAAATTGAGGTTCAGTTTCAAGCACTTCATTCAAAGTTTTGTACTTGTAATCCGGAATGTAAAGTATTATACCCTGATGAACTCCCTCTGCCAAACGGTCAATATCACGCTTTTGCTTAATTTCTACCCTAAAATTTCCTTTTTCAATTAAAGAATTTATTTCTTTATCATCAAAACCTTCTTGTAAAACAATTTTTTCAACTTTTTTATTTTTTCCTAAAATTTCCTTTGCAACATTTCTTCCATATACTAGCATTTATCATCACCTAAGATAAAATTCATTATTTCATCTATTCTTTCTTTTTTATTTTCAAGTTCTAAATATCCAATTAAACTTTCAAGTCCAGTAGCATATTTATAAGTAACAATATCACAGTTTTTAGGATGTGAAGTTGTCTTATAATTTCTAGCTCTTTTAACAATAGTTATCTCATCATCTGTTAAAAAATTACTATCTATCATTTTAGTTAAAAAAACCGCCTGACCTTTAGCACTTACATAACTAATAGATTCTTTTTGTAAATCATTAACATTGGCAATTCCTTTTTCAATTAGAAATCTTCTTATATAATTTTCATATATACCGTCCCCTAAATAAGCAAGAACCAATACATTTATCTCTCTTGTTTGCATAAATTTCACCACTTACATTATATCATCAGTAACAGCAACAAAAACATTGCCATTAAAAAAACAACCATATATTAACATATAAAATGTAAAATTACAATTAAAAAGAACTAGACAAAGTCTAATTCTTAAATAAGTTCGTAAGTTGTTCCTTCTCTTGTATCAACTAGTTTAATGCCTTTAGAAAGTAATTCATCTCTAATACTATCAGCCTTAGCAAAATCTTTATTTTTCTTAGCTTCTTTTCTTTCTTCAATCTTAGCTAAAATTTCCTTTTCTAAATCTGCATCTACATTTTTTTCTTCAATCACTGTTAAATCTAATCCTAACACTTCATCAAATTTCTCTATAATAGCTAATTTAGTACCATCACTTAACTGATCATCTTTTAATACGTCATATACCAATGTAACCATATTAGAAGTATTTAAATCATCTTTAATGGCATCACTAAACTTTTCAATGTAGCTAACCATCTTATCTTCTTCAACATCATTTTTTTCTAATTTAGATATTCTATTTTTTAACTTATTATATGCATTTTGTGCACCATCTAAAATATCATAACTAAATGTTAGTTGACTATGATAGTAAGAGTTTAAACATAAATATCTATAAGCAAGTGGATTATATCCCTTTTCTTCTAATAAAGATACAGTTAAAAATTCTCCCTTAGATTTACTCATTTTACCAGTCTCATCATTTAAGAAACCTAAATGCACCCAGTAATTACACCACTTATGACCTAAATATGCTTCACTTTGAGCAATTTCGTTAGTATGATGTGGAAAAATTGCATCTTCAGCACCACAGTGTATATCAAGTTTCTCTCCTAAATTCTTTATAGAAATACCAGAACATTCAATATGCCATCCAGGATAACCTCTACCCCAAGGAGAATCCCATTGTAATTCTTGATTATCAAACTTAGAATTAGTAAACCATAAACCAAAGTCAAATGGATTACGTTTTGCAGTATCTTCTTCTATATCTTCTCTAACCGCAACCATTAAATCATCACTGTTACGGCCAGATAATTCATAATAATTTTTAAATTTTGTAGTATCAAAATAAACATTACCATCAGCAATATATGCATGTCCATTCTCTAATAACTTAGTAATCATTTTAATGTACATATCAATATTATCTGTAGCATTTGATACAACATCAGGTTTACGAACGTTTAACTTACAACAGTCAGCAAAGAAACAGTCAGTATAGTATTTAGCAATCTCATAAGAAGATTTATTTTCTCTTTTAGCTGCTACTGACATTTTATCTTCTCCAGAATCTCCATCTCCTACATTATGACCAACATCAGTAATATTCATCACTCTTTCAACGTCATATCCAATAAACTTAAGACCTTTCTCTAAAACATCTTCAGAAATATAAGTTCTTAAATTTCCAATATGTGCGAAATGATAAACTGTCGGACCACATGTATACATTTTAACTTTTCCTTCTTCATTAGGAATAAATTTTTCGACTTTCTTTGTCAATGTATTATATAGTTTCACCTTTCATCACCTGCCGTTATTATATCATACTAAAATCAAAAGAAAAAGATACTATATATTTAAAATTAAATTTTCTTCAATAGTTTTATCAATAACTTTATCAATTTTTCTAGCACCAGATACATTATAATCAATATTCTTCAATATGTTATCCGCAAGAATTGTGGATTTTTCTTTTGAAATAATACCTTTTTCCACAAAATCTGTTAATTTTTTCTTAATAATCTTCCTTATATCTCCAACATTTAATTCATTAAAAATCAAAATACGATCAATTCTATTAATAAATTCAATACCTAAAAAAGATTCAAATTCTTCTTTTATACAGTCTACTTTGTCTTTACAAAAACCAATCTCATCCTTGCTTGTTCCTAAATTTGATGTCATAAAAACTATCACATTACTAAAATCCACTTTTTCTCCACTAGAAGATGTTAAACATCCTTCATCAAAAACTTGTAAAAATAGTTTTAATACAGAAGGGCTTGCCTTCTCAACCTCATCTAATAGCAAAACAGAATAAGGATGAATTCTAATTTGATCCAGTAATGAATTATATTCACTATAACCTACGTATCCAGGAGGAGAACCAATTATTTTACTACTACTAAAATCATCTTTATATTCACTCATATCCAATCTAATAAAAGATTCTTTATTATATAACTCTTTAGCATACTCTTTTACCAAAAAAGTTTTTCCTAACCCACTTTTACCAACTAATAAGAAGGACAACGGAACATTTTTATTACTTTTATGACAATTACAAGTCAAATTAATTATCTCATCAATAATATTATCTTGACCAAAAACAATATTCTTTAATTTTTTTGATAATTTTCTTCTATCAAGGCCTTTTAAATGTGATACTGGAATCCCAGTTTTTCTAAATAGTACATTATAAACAATATCCATAGAAACCTTATTATTCTTTTTTGAACAACTACCATTTAACAGAAAATTATTATATTCACTTTCTTTAATTCTTAATTCTTCTTTAAATAAACTAGCTTTTTTATAATCATGTTCTACAATAGCACGGTTTTTATTATCCTTAAGTTTTTTTATTTGAACAATATAATTACGAAGTAATTCATCTTCATAGCTAATTTGTATAGATGCATTAGCGCATGCTTCATCAAATAAATCTATTGCTTTATCAGGAAACTTTCCATAAGAAACATATCTATTACACAAATTAACAATTTCTTTAATAACATTATCTTCTACAACAACATTATGAAAGCATTCATAAATATCTTTTAAACCATAAAGAATATTCTCTGTTTGTTCTAAACTCAACTCATTAACATATATTTTTTGAAAACGTCTTTCTAATGCCTTATCAGATTCTATATATTTAATATATTCTTCTTTTGTAGTTGCACCAATAATAGAAACTTTTCCTCTTGCCAAATATGGTTTTAAAATATTTGAAGCATCAATAGCCCCTTCAGCGCCACCAGCACCGACCAAAGTATGAATTTCGTCAATAAATAAAATAATTGTTTCATCATTTTCAACTTCATCAATTATTTGATTAATTCTTTCTTCAAACTCTCCTCTATATTTTGTACCTGCAACTAAAGATGCCATTGATAAACTATAAACTTTTCTATTAAATAGTTTCTTGGGAACTTCCCCTATCTCAATTCTCCTTACAAAATCTTCAACAATTGCGGTTTTACCAACACCTGCATCACCTATTAATAAAGGATTATTCTTTGTTCTACGTAACAAAATCTCAATCAATCTATTTATTTGTTCATCGCGTCCTAATACAGGATCAAAACCATATTCATTATATTTTTTATTCAAATTTACAGCATAATCTTCAAGTAATAGTTTTTTACCAACATTATTCTTTTTTGCACAAAAACTATTAATAAATTTTTCATATAATAAATCTATATCAATATTCATACCCATTAAAATTCTATTAGCTACCCCATCACCTTCTTCTAATAGCGATGAAAATAAATCTTCTATAGTTACAACATTATTTTCACCACAATTCAAAATAGCATTTTCTATTACACGTTTTAATAATGGTGTAAATAAAAACCATTCATTATTACTTTTCCCAACACCTATAATATTAATTATCTCATTTTTAAAAACATTGTAAGATACATGATAACTTTCCAAAAACTTAGTAATTGATAAACTTTTATTTTTTAAAATAGCTAAAAGAAAATGTTCACTTCCAACATAAGGATGTTTTAAATCATACATTTCTTTTTTTGTCATTAATAATATTTTTTGGGCTTCTTCACTAAACCTCGAAAACATAAATCACTCTCCTTATAAATAATATTTTAAAATTACAAACATATAACTTTCAAGAAAATGCATAACCAAAAATCCTACAAAAAAAGCAAAAAAAAAGAAGCATCTGCTTCTTTTTCTACTATAGTAATACTAATATCGTAAAGACAATTAGTAAAACAACAAACACTTCAAGTAAAAGTTTCCAAATTGCCTTTAACCAAGACTTATAAGAAACACCTAAATAAGATAACACAGTTACTAAAAGTAAGCTTGTAGGTGCCACTAACATAGTAACTCCATAAACTGATTGGAATAAAATTCCTGCAATTGGATAAACATCACTATTTGTTACAACACCAGTAAAATATGGAACTGCAGCTTGGAAAACATATGCAGGGTCTTGATTAAATAATCCTGATAAAATTCCAACTAAAGTTGCAGTAACAACATTAAATCCTTTACTAATACCTAATAAAGCTTTATAAATAGCTAATTGATATGGATGATATGTTGTAATTACTAAACAAGCATATACAATTAATGCTAAAAATGCAGGTACAAGCGCTTTCTTAGCTCCATTTGCAAATCCTTCTAATGCATCATCAGCACTTACTTTATAAATAACTGTTAATAAAGCAAGAACTACAGCCATTACTAAGAATAGATCGCTAACTGACCACATACCAAAAGGATTTACAGTACCTAATAATTTACCAAAAATAGCAAAGTTAAATAATTCAAATCCTGTTACAGCTGTTGTAGCATCATTAAATGTTTCTAATCCAAAAGTATCAGCCCATGGAATAAAAGCTAAAATCATAACTACAAATAATAAAATAAATCCTGTTACAATTGGCCAAGTTTTATGTTTACTATCTACAACTGTAGGTACTAACCCTGCTACAGATTCATTAACTAATGATTCTTTAACCACGATAACATCATCACCTTTTGCTGCTGCTTTAATATCTTTTCTACTAGATTTAGATGAAGATTTACCTTTTGTAGTAGTTGTCTTCTTTGTTGAAGTTTTCTTTGTAGTTGAACTCTTTGTACTTGCTTTTTTAGCAGTAGTTTTTGTTGAAGGTTTAGCTTCCTTGCTTCCTGCTTTTGCAGTTGTTTTTGCAGCTGATTTTGTAGAAGTTTTCTTTGTAGTAGTTTTCTTAGTTTCTTTAACAACCACACTCTCTGCTTCTTCACTCATAACAACTGTCTTAGCAGCTTTAAGAGCTCCTTTACTACTATTTGAACGTTTAGCATACATTAAAGTATTAAAAATTAATAATACTAATCCTGCTAATAAGATAATAACTTTAAGTAAGATATTATCCATCATATCAAGTCCAAGAATTGAACCTAATAATCCTGTATTACTGTACCCAAATGTAGTACCAGCAACACCTATCATTGTAGAACCAACAAGAGTTAGTGCAACAACAATTTTATCGTATCCCATTAATAAGATAACTGAAGCAAGCATAGGGAAGAATAACATTAATCCAATTTGTAATCCACAAATTGATGTAATAACTGCTAATAAAACCATCATTACAGATAACGCAATAGCTTCTTTTCCTTTGCAAATAGCAACAACCTTATCTAAAAAAGTACGATAAGCTGGAATCTTATGTAAAATTCCATAGAATCCACCAACTAATACTATGAATAAAGCAATATATCCAAAGTATGATAATGAAGTTAGTGAATAATTAAATACGTCGAATAGACCTATTTGAACGCGTCCTTGATCAATATACTCACCAGAATAATAAGCAGCTGGTAAAATCCAAGCAAGTATACATAATGCAAAAGTTGTAACTAAAACAACCTTTAATGTATTGTTCTTATCTTTTAGATTCCATAACAATAACATTAATTCAACTAATGATAATCCGCATTTAACTAATACTCCCCAATCTTTATCAGGTAAGAATAATGCAGATATTAACCACAAAGCAGTCACAACTATAAGAACGACTTTCATTGTATTATGTTTCTTCATAATTAACCTCCCACTATAATTATACTATAATAGCCTTATTTTTCAAGCATTTCAAAGGTTTTATCGTAATTTTTTCCTAAAAAACAAAGAAAAAAGACTCTATTCAGAGTCTTTATTTTCAGTATTTAATGGTCTCATTAATGGGAACATAACAACATCTTTTATATTATCTGCATTTGTTAATAATTGAACAACACGATCAATTCCCATTCCCCATCCACTAATTGGAGGCATACCAACTTCCATAGCGGAAATATACTCATGATCCATTGGCATTGCTTCTTCATCACCATCAGCCTTTAAAGCAGCTTGAACTTCAAGTCTTCTTTCTTGTTCTTGAGGATCAACAAGTTCTGAATAAGCATTAATTATTTCAGCACCATTGATAATTAATTGGAATCTATCAGTAATTTCTGGATTATCATCATTAGCACGAGCTAATGGACTTAAACTAATTGGATGTTCAGTTAAGAAAATAGGATTAACAACGTTTGGTCTAGCAACTTTTTTGTATAATTGATCAACTAAATTACCATATCCTAAATCTTCTAACGGAGTATCTGAGTCAATTTCAATCTTCTCATCATAAATCTTTTGTAATAATAATTCTTTAGTATTATATTCGTTTATATCAATATTTCCATATTGTAAAATTAAATCTCTAAAACTAACACTTGGCCATTCTCCACCTAAATCTACTTGTTTATCACCAACAGTAATAACAAGTGAACCAAATAGTTTTCCAATAATATGTTGTAACATTTCTCTTAAGAACTTCATATTGTCTTTATAATTATAATAAGCACAATATCCTTCAATCATAGTAAAGTCTTGTAAGTGAGTTGCATCAATTCCTTCATTTCTGAAACATCTAGCAATTTCAAATACTTTATTAATTCCACCAACTACAGCTCTTTTTAAATATGTTTCTGGGGCAATTCTTAAATATAAATCAATATCTAATGCATTATGATGTGTAATAAATGGTCTTGCAGTTGCACCACTTGCTTTATTATTTAAGATTGGTGTTTCAATTTCCATATATCCAGCTTCATCTAAATAATTTCTAATTTCACGAATAAATCTACTTCTAAAAATAAATTTCTTTTTAGCATCATCATTCATAATTAAATCTAAATATCTTTCACGATAAATAGTTTCAATATCTTCAATTCCATGGAATTTTTCTGGAAGAGGTTTTAAAGCCTTTCCTAAGAAAGTAATACTATCCGCTCTAACTGTTTTTTCACCAGTATGAGTAGTAAACACTTCTCCTTCTACTCCAATAAAGTCACCTAAATCATAATTAGACTTAAATTGTTGATATGCTTCTTCTCCGATCATATCCATTTTAACAGAAATTTGGATTTTCCCATGAATGTCTCCAATAGTTAAGAAACTCATTTTTCCCATCTTTCTCATTAAAATAATTCTTCCTGCCACTCTAACACCAGTTGTTCCATCCTCAAGTTCAGCAGCTTCATGTAATTCATAATTAATTTCATATCTCTCTGGATATGGATTTTCAATATTTTGTAATTTCTCTCTTCTAACAATTTCTTGTTCACTTAATTCTCTCATTTTATTACTCCTTCTTTTTGTAAGTAACCTTTTATACAAGTAGATTAGATTTAGTAACTAACCTACTAAAAGGTCTAATTTTAAATTTTTGTTTGTCAGATTTATCACTTTTGTCTGATTTCTCAGATTCAGATACATCTTTGTTACTCATCTAATCCCTCCTTAAATTCATTTAATATATCGATTATATCACGAATGTTCGAAGTTTGATAGATATTATTTTTAACAATATTTCCATCCTTCATACCTTTTAAATACCAACCTATATGATTTCTGATTTCCAAACACGCAAGATGTTCATCTTTTAAACTATTCAAATAATCCAAATGATGTAGACACATATCAATCTTCTCTTTATTAGAAATATCAAATATTGGTTTACCATCTAAATAATCAATAGTATTTTTAATTATCCAAGGATTACCTAAAACACCTCTTCCAATCATGACAGCATCACAATTAGTTTCATCTATCATTCTCTTAGCATCTTCAGGACTCTTAATATCACCATTCCCTATTACAGGAATTGAAACATTCTCTTTAACAGCCTTAATAATGCTCCAGTCAGCACTTCCGCTATAACCTTGACTTCTTGTTCTAGGATGAACGCAAATAGCACTAGCACCGGCCTTTTCAACTATTTTGGCTACCTCTACTGCATTAATATTTTTATGATCCCATCCACTACGTATTTTTACAGTAACCGGAATTGGTACAGCTTCAACAACTGCTTTTACAATCTCATATATCTTCTTAGGTTTTTTCAACAATGCAGACCCAGCTTGTGCACGCACAGCCACTTTTGGAACAGGACATCCCATATTAATATCTATAATATCCGGATGCATATTTTCATATATATATTTTGCCGCAACAACAAACGACTCCTTATCAGAACCAAATATTTGTTGAACAATAGGTCTTTCTTCTTCTGTCATATAAAGCATATCAATAGTTTTCTTATTGTTGTATGTAATAGCTTTATCGCTAACCATTTCGGCATAAATTAATCCACAACCCATTTCTTTGCAAATTCTTCTAAAAGCCGAATTACAAATACCTGCCATAGGTGCTAAAACAACTTGATTCTTAATTATTACATTACCTATATTCCACTCCATAAAATCGTCTCTTTCCCTTTAAATCAAGCATATTATACACCATAACAACACATTTGTACAAGAAAAAAAGAATGACTTAGTCATTCTCTAATTATTATTTTGAATTTTTCTTTAATAAATCTCTAATTTCTTCTAAAAGCAATACTTCATCACTCTTTTTAGGTTCTTCTTTCTTTTCTTCTTTTTTAGGTTCTTCTTTTTTCTTAAATTTTTCAAATACTTTAACCATTGCAAAAATACAAGCAGCAATAATTAAGAAATCTACAACAGTTTGAATAAACAAACCATAATTAATTTGTGCATCTTTTAATCCAAAACTTAATTCACTAAAATTAAGACCACCAAGAAATACACCAATAATTGGAGTTAATACATCGTTTACTAAACTGGTAACAATCTTACCAAAAGCACCACCGATAATAACACCGACAGCCATATCAACAACATTTCCTCTTGAAATAAATGATTTAAAATCTCCACCTAATTTCTTTACTTTACCAATTTTTTTTTTGCATCAATACTAATTTTTTCCTTTTTCATTATTATTTCACTCCTCATAGTTTTTATTATAAATAAAATCAATATTTTTTCAAGAAAAAAGAGTTAAATTAAACATCTAACTCTTTTAATAATTCAGCTTTAGTCATTTTAGAATAATTCTTAATACCTTTTTCTTTAGCAATTTCTCTTAATTTAGTAACTGATAAAGCTTCTAGATTACTTTCATCTTCTTCAGGCATTTTTCCATGTTCTACTAAATAATCAATTTGTTCTTTAGTTAATGTTTCATATTCTAATAATGTTTCAGCAATAAGTTTTAATAAAGATTCATTTTTTTTAATAATTTCAGTTGCTTTTTTATGACAATTATTAATGATTTTTCTCATTTCCATATCAATTTCGTTTGCAACTTCATTTGAGAAATGTTGACTCTTATTGTAATCTCTTCCTAAGAACACACTACCAGCTTGTTGCTCAAATTGAAGTGGCCCTAAATCACTCATTCCATATTCAGTAACCATTGCTCTAGCAATCTTAGTAGCTTTTTCAAAGTCGTTATGAGCACCAGTTGTAATTTCTCCAAATGTAACTTCTTCAGCAGTTCTACCTCCAAGTAAACCTGTAATTTGTTCTAATAAATCAGTCTTAGTAGAACACATTTTTTCTTCACTTGGAACCATCATATTATATCCACCAGCTGTTCCTCTTGGAATAATTGTTACTTTTTGTACAACATTTGCATGTGAAAGTTTAAGTCCAATAACCGCATGCCCTGCTTCATGATAAGCAACTAACTTACGATCATTTTCACTGTATTTATGAGAAGCTTTTGCTGGTCCCATAAGAACTCTATCTGTAGCCTCATCAATTTCACTCATTGTAATTTCTTCTTTGTTACGTCTTACAGCAAGTAATGCTGCTTCATTAAGTAGGTTTTCTAAGTCAGCCCCACTAAATCCTGGAGTTCTCTTAGCTAAATTTTCTAATGTAATTCCTTCAGCTAAAGTTTTATTTCTAGCATGAACAGCTAAAATTTCTTCACGCCCCTTGATATCAGGTAAGTTAACAGTAACTTGTCTATCAAAACGTCCTGGTCTAAGTAATGCAGGATCTAATACGTCAGGACGGTTAGTAGCTGCAATAATTATAATTCCTTCATTTGCACCGAATCCATCCATCTCAGTAAGTAATTGGTTAAGCGTTTGTTCACGTTCATCGTGTCCTCCACCTAAACCAGTACCTCTTTGACGACCAACGGCATCAATTTCATCAATAAATATTAAACATGGAGCATTTCTCTTAGCTTGTTGGAACATATCTCTTACACGAGAAGCACCAACACCTACAAATAATTCTACGAAATCAGAACCACTGATAAAGTAGAATGGAACATCAGCTTCACCTGCAACAGCCTTTGCAAGTAAAGTTTTACCAGTTCCCGGAGGACCAAATAATAATACTCCTTTTGGAATTCTAGCTCCAAGCTTTTGGAACTTTTTAGGATTCTTTAAGAAATCAATTAATTCCTTAACTTCTTCTTTTTCTTCTTTTAATCCAGCAACATCTTTAAATGTTACTTTATTTGAATCACTATTTAATTTAGCTCTACTCTTACCAAAATCCATAGAACTCTTATTACCAGCAACTTGTCTATTTAAAAACCACATTGCAACTGCTATTAAAATAACAAAAGGTAATACATTAACCAAAATCATAAGTAGTGAACTAGAAGCAGGATCTGGTTGAGTAGTTAACTTGAAATCTTGATTATCACTAGCTTCAACTATTTTCTTCATTACTTCTTCACTTAATGGTAATACAGATTTAAATGTTTCTCCATCTTTGTACCCCTCTAATGTACCAACCACATCATATGTATGACCACTAGCTCTAGGAACAATTTCTAATTCTTCAATTTTTCCACCATCTAAATTTTCTACAAATTGATCATAGCTTAGCTCGTGCACTTTAAGACCAGAAAAATTCATAAAGAAAATCATTCCACCCATTATTAAAATTATAAATAAATAAGGCAATAAACCTCTTTTTACAGTTTTCTTATCCACTAAATTCCCTCCTTAACTGTATTTCAATACAATATCATAACTATCTACTTTCCTTTTATCATATGCTGACTTTTTAATTCCAGGAATCCATACTATCTTTCCTCTAGAATCAACAACTATAGGCCAAGCATCCCTTTTGTCCATTTTTATTTTTTTATCAATAAAAATATCTTTTACTTTCTTAGAACCATCAAGTCCTTTAACCATCATTCTATCACCAATTTTTCTAGTACGAACAATAAGTGGTAATGTTATTTCCTCGCTATTAAGTCTACAAATATCATTACTGTTGTCACTCGTATCCAAAATCTTCTCAATAACATGATTATCAGGCAATAAAACATAGTCATCAAACTCTATCTCATAGCTAGTTATTTCTAATGTCTCACGATTTAATTCTAACATATTATAGCTCTTATTAGCAACAACCTCATTAGGTAAATTAACAAATCCATTTGCTTTATTACTATAAATAAGATTTAAAACTAAATCAATATGCTTATCATTTACTAAAATAAGATCATCTTGATAAAACTCACTAAGTAAATAATATAGAATTTCTTTCTGAATAAACTTATCCTCTTGAATAAATTTATCTAAATTTAAAGAGTTTCCCATCAAGCAACGATCCAAAGCTTTATCTCTTTCTTTATCAATAAATTTACTTGCATTACTTAACTCTTCGCTAAATTTCAGAAATTTATGATGAACATTACAATCCTCATCTTTTAAAAATGGAATTACATATTTTCGATATCTATTTCTGGTATACTTATCCTTATCATTAGAACTATCTATAAAATATTTTACATCATTTAACTTATCATAGTCTTCCAACTCTTCCTTAGTATAATGAATCAAAGGACGTACAATTTTATATCCTTCCATAGGTACAACTTTCTTAAATCCACTATATCCACTAAGATTCGATCCCCTAACTAATCTCATCATTACAGTCTCTATTAAATCATCACCATGATGAGCTGTCATTAAATAATCAGCAGCATATTTTCTAATTAATGACTCAAAAAAATTATATCTAATATTTCTAGCTTCATTATGAAAGTTATCATCACCATATTCTTCAATAACCATTGTTTCAAAAACAAGTTCATTATTTTTACAATATTGTTCCATAAACTTAGCTTCTTCATAACTTTCTTTTCTAACATTATGATTAACATGTGCAATTATCAAAGATAAATTATACTTTTCTCTGATCTTTAACAACATATCAACTAATGCCATCGAATCTGGTCCACTAGAACATCCAATTACTATAGTATCGTTAGGTTTAAACTCAAAGTTTTCTTCTATATTAATCATAAACCCTCCTATATCCAAAACTATATAATAGTATAACATAAAACCAAAAGAAAAAGAGAAATTTATTATTTTTCTGGTATTTTAATAATAAATTCTCCATCTTTTGAATATGAATACTTTTCTCTAGCATATCTAGCTATATAATCAGGGTCTTGCAATTTATTTGCATCAAGTTTAAGTTCTTTTTCTTGAGCTTGTAATTCAGCAAGTTTTTCTTCTAATTCTTGCTTTTCTTTATACTTATCAAAAATATCAACCCAGTACTTACCAATTGTTAAAGTCATAGTAATAATAATGGCAATAGAGCCCAGTCCTAATAAAAGCATTCTCCTTGTTCTTTTCATTTTAACTGTCTTTTTTTTATTTGCCACTATTATCACCTACCTTTTCACCATATAGTATAACCCTAACAAAAATATTCTTACAAGCGATTAAACAAAATTAGATAATAATTGACACTATTTTTTTACATATTTGTCTAGCACATAAGACAAAAATAACCATCCACATAAAAACATAATAAAAAAATAAATATGTATAAAACCATTATTTAGAAGTTTTAAAATAAGAAAATAAAATAAAGACATATCTAGCATAAAAAAGAATGTTCCTATAATCTTAATTATTTTATTAACATTAAATAATATAGAATAATTAATTCTTATAAAAATACTAAACAAAACACCATATAAAAATGAAAACAACAATGAAATTAATTGAGATTTTAAATTAATCATTTAAATAATCTACTAAAAATACTCTCTTCTTTTTCTTTTTTAGAATTTTCTTCTACATAATTAATACTGCAAACAAAACCTTTTATAGTGACATGTCCTTGCAAAGTATCAAGTTTTACTAATTCCAAACCTTCTCCCTTTATAATCATATATCCCATCAACGTTTCTAAAATAAATTGTGCATTATCAAAATTATCAATCTTTTTAACACCAGTAATAACTAAATTTTTTCTTTCAAACAAACTTATTCCATGACTATAATTACTAATTCCATTATCTTGTTTATCCATTGCATATTCCTCCTACTAAAGATTATGCAAAAAATAAAATTATAGAACAAAAAAAAGAAGCATATGCTTCTTATTCTTCTTCTGCTGCCTCTGGAGCGTTTTCATAAGCTTCTAAAATTGCTTCTTCAAACATAGAGCGAACTTCAGGGTTAATTGGATGAGCGATGTCACGATATCCACCTGTAGCTGTCTTTCGGCTTGGCATAGCTATAAATAGACCGTTGTCTCCCTCAATAATACGAATATCATGTACTGCAAAGCTATCATCTAGTAAAACAGATGCAATTCCCTTCATACGAGAACCTTCTTTTTCAATTTTACGTACATTAACTGATGTAATTTTCATGAAAATATTCCTCCCTCTTAAAGTATAACCACTTTATAAGTACATTTTATAATAAATACATTGATTTTGCAACAATTTTTATCATTTGAATAAAACAAACTTCTAACAATAAAACAATGTAAATTAAAAATATAACAAATTAAAAACAAATAAACAAAAAAAGAAAAATAAATGTTCTATTTTTCTTTTCTTTTTAAACCAAAAACCCATTTTTGTTGAATTTGAAAACTTACTAAGAATAAAATTGCATCTACAACTATTTTAACTACACTTGGATGAATAAATTTATCTAAGAAATGATATCCCAAATTAACTAATCCCCAAGATGCAAATGTTTGACAAGCACATAAAATATAATACTTAACAATAGTATTATTACTCTTGTCAGCATTAAATACTATATTTTTATTTACTGAATAATTAAATAATGAAGAAAAAATTCTTGCCCCAACAGTAGCAATTAAAATTGATGCAGTATCTCCTAAAAATGTATCAGCAATTCCATAAAAAATTGTAAAAAGTAAAATATCTAACACTGCTGAACTAATACCAGAAAAAGCAAACTTAAAAAACTTTTTAAACATTACATTATATATTTTTAAAGAATCTTTAATTGGTCTAAAATGTGTTTCGCTGTTATTATTAAAGTAAATAGTTTCTATAGTAGGTTCTGAAATTTTAATTTTTCTCTTAACAGCTTCAATAAGCATATTAATTTCATACTCAAATCTTTCACCATCTAAGGCAATACAGTCCTTAACAAACTCATATGTTAAACCTCTAAGACCTGTTTGAGTATCATTAATTTTCTTACCATACAATAATTTAAACACTTGAGTAGTAATTTTATTTCCTTTACGACTCTTAAATGGAACATATTCTAAATTAAAGTCTCTTGTACCCAAAATTAAAGTTTCCTCTTTTGCTTCATTTAATTCTGCTGCAATCTTAATAATATCATCAATTGCATGTTGACCGTCTGAATCAGCCGTAATAATACCATTAGCTTCATCAACAGAGTAATTATTAATAAAATAATTAAATCCATTCTTTAAAGCTCTACCTTTTCCTAAATTAATAGCATGAGTTAATACAACACATCTCTTAATTTTTTCTATTTCATCAAATATTTCCTTTAATTCTTTTCTACTTCCATCATTTACAACAATTACCTCAATCAAAGAATTAGAATTAACTAATTTTTTTACATACTTAACTAAATCTTTGTCCGGATTTAAAGATGGAATTAACACTACTGTCTTTCTTTTCATATAATCACCTCAAATACAATATATATTGTATCATATATGAAAAAAAATAAAAAGAAAACTAATCAATAATCTCTAATGTAGCAGTTAAAACATCACTATAACTATAAGATTTAGTAGAACCATCACTACTTGTAATAATAAAAATAGCTGGAAAAGTTTTAGTAATGATTCCCTCAAATATGTCTTTTTGATTCCTAGAACCATGATAAATAAACTTGCATCTCTTCCCGACATAAGAATTAACCACTTTTATTACATTATCTATAATCATCTTGGATACCCCACATACATAGTTCCATTAGTAATTATTCCACCTATGCCATCACTTCCATATTTTGTTTTTTCAATAAGTTTAATGATGTCAATACTTTGGTTTTTATCTGAAAGTGCAAGTGACGAAGCTATAATTGCCGGATCCAAAGCATGGATATTAATACGTTTTGGACTTGATGCAAAATTAGCACCAGCTTTAATTAATTCCTCGTAATTTGATTGACACGCTCCCGCAATAATAATTAATTTATCTTGACTCTTTTCATATTTACGCGCAACCTTTACCGCATCAATAAAATTGTTAGTATTTTGATATTGACTACCCCTATCACCTTTAACATTACGCTTATAATATGCATCATGACCAGTTATAACTACAATATCAGGTCTAAATTCCATTAAAAGATCTCCTATTTTTTCCGAAAACTCAGATTCTGATAAAGACAAGCCATTTGCTTTGATATTCATTTTTTGATAAAAAGTCATACATCTTTCTAAATAATCATTATCACCATCAATATGTAAAATCTTTCCGGGTAAATAAAAATACTGACTTCTATCTAAGCTTACTTCTCTAATATTAGCATCAATAATTTCATTATCAGACGAATTGTAATTATAATTAATATTAACTAAATCAGAAATATCACTATCAGCTAAAAGTCTTAAATCAACTCCCTTTAAAAACACCTTATTGCCGTCAAAACCTATTATTTTAAAAACTATATCATGCTGATGAGATACTCTAGTTACTAAGTCTCCTATTTTAAAATTCAAAAAAATCATCTCCAATAAAGCATATGAAGAAAACTATTTTTTAGCACAAAAAAAGCACAGAAGTGCTTTATATACCAGTTGGAATATTTGAAATAGAATCTTTCGGATACTTCTTAGCAATGCTTTCTCCTTTTGCTATCCAATAACCAGATGTTTTACTATAAGAATGATTACTTAAACACATACCAGGACCTTTACCAGCAGCTTCAGCACAAATAAATCCAGTATCTGTTTTACCAACAATTAGTTTAACATGACCATCAGAAACAATAAAATCTCCAACATCCCCATTATCTTTTTTCAATGCATATTTATCAAAAGACCAGAACCAAGGATATTGTCCTCTATTAATATCATATCCCGCATTAACATATGCCCAGGTTGTAAATCCCGAACAATCAAGTCCATAGTAATAGTACCAAACATCATATGTATCAGAATATTTAGTTTTATATATTCCCCAAGATTTGTCAGCGCCATACTCCCAAGATTTTCCACCCCACCAATAAGGTAGTTTAATTTTGTACTTTTGTGCAAGAACAGTTTGCATTGCAACTCCTGCTGTTGC
>JAGARQ010000004.1 GCA_017622175.1 Bacilli bacterium
AAAGGATGGACAAGAAGTAAAACCAACTAAGAAGATGTATGAATACGGAGGATGTATTTATCCAGAAGGAATTTTAGATAGTAATATGGTATGTGCATTCGATCATCATCAAATAGAAAAAATCTGTCATATGGGATATAAGACAGAACAACAAGAAGAATTATCAAAAATCCTAAATGGTGGATACGAAATTTACAAAAAGAAATATGAAAATGAAGCTGAATAAGCTTCTTTTTTTCTATAGAAATAGTGTATAATGAATATAAGAGAAAATAAAATAGAGTGGAAGTGAAAATATGGCAAGATATACGTATAATGCCCGACTTGTTCAAGAAACAATAGAAACACTAAATGAAGCTTGCAAAAAACTTGATCATACAAATATCGATATGAAAAAAGGAATTGACATGATATATAATGCACGCGGTGCTGAAAATATAAATATAGATTTCTCACCAATTACAGGATATCAATCTCAAGTTATCGATTTTATTGATCAAATGAGTGGAGAACTTAGAAAAAAATCAAAAGAAATAGAAGAGTATGAAAATGCTCCATGGTATAAAAAACTTTTTGCAACAATTGGAATGGGTGCCTTAAAAATAATTGAAGGATTTATTGGAGTAAACGAAAATGTTATTGATGGATTAGTATCAATTGTTGGTTTTATTGGTGGACTATTTAGTTCAAGATTTCAAGATTGCCTTGGAGAATTTATAAAAAAAGATTGGGTTGGAGATACAACAGCAAAATGGTATGAAGAAGGCTGGTTGAAAAATGTAAATAAATATAGTTACATGTCTCATCAATCAACTGCAGCAAATGTATTAAAAGGTGTAGGAAATGCCGTTGGATATATAGCACTAAGTTGTATTCCATATGTTGGATTTGCTGTTTCAACTGCAGCAGCAACAATGGGTGCAATCGGAAGTGGAACCCAATCAGGATTACAACAAGGAATGTCTTATAATCAAGCTTTTGGTCAAGGAGCAAAGCAAGGAGCCGTCGCCCTCGCAACCTCTTTAATTACTAAAGGTATTGCAAATAAATTAACATCAGGAGCTGGAGCGGTAACAAATTCAATTGATGATGTTAGTAGAGCCGCAAGTAGTGCAAAAAATACGTTTACAGGTTTAAAATCTGCCTTAGCAGGAGCAGGTGATGATATTGCTGGTTTACTTGACGATGCGGCTGGTGCCTTAGATGATGTTGCCAATTTTGCAGATGATGCAGTTATAGCAGGAGGAGCAACAACACAATCAGCTAATGCTGCATTCAATAGTGCTAAGAATTTAACTTCTACTTTAGATAAATTGAAGACAGCAGCTCAAGCTGCAGGATACGGTGATGATGTTCTAAATTCAATTGATGAAATGGCTGCTGCAGCAAAGTCAACTCAAACTGCAGCCAATGCAGCTAAGAACATTGTTGCAAACACTTCAACTATTACAAATGGCAAATTTGGAGAAACAGTTAAAAATATTGGTAATAAAATTCCTGGGTCAAAAGCAGTTGCATCTGCTGTTGGAAAAGTAACATCAAATCCAGTTGTTCAAAAAGCCGTTACTGGACTATCAAATGCTGCTCAAGCAGCTGCAAAAGCAAGCCCTGTTGTATCAAGTGCTGTTTCAACAACAGCTGGTGTTGTAGCATCCGGTACACTTGGTGACAATCAAACATCAACAGCCTATAGACAGTTTGTTCAAGAAAGTCAAACAACAACACCAGGGATGGCATTATATAATGAAACTCAGCAAACCTTACAAAATGCCAAACCAAGTGCTGCAACTGCAGAACAAGCGGCACAAAATCTTCAAAATATGGAAGCACAAGGATATGTGCCTGGAAGTTCATCTACAACTGAAATACCAGTAACAACACCAGTTGCAACACCAGTACCAACAGCTGGTTCATCATCATCAAGTCCAACATATAATGTTACAACTAAACCAGTAGATATTGCACCATATCCTAATGAAAATGAACCAACAAATTATCAACCGACAATAACAACTAAACCAGTAGTTATACCAGAGAATACACCATCTACTGAACAACCTGTATTAGATGATGTAATTAACAATATAATAATTGACAATGATCAACAACCACCGACAGGAATAAATACTACAACTGGTACAACTACAAATGAAGTTATTGGGCATACAGTTCAAACTAGCAGTCAAGTACTTAATACCTTTGGAAATGTATCAAACTCTGTATCAACAATGGATACAAAAACAATGATACCAACAAGTTCATCACCAATCTTATCTTCTGCTACTAAAGAATCATCTTCATTTGCCCCACTTGGAGCAGGCATATCAACCGCAGCTCTAGCCGGATTTGGAACTAAGAAATTAGTTGACAAGAAGAAAGAAGAAAAAGAAGATAAATTAAATGTTGAACAGTGGCAACAAAATGATAATACAGAAGATGTTACATTTAGTCATGAACTTTTAAAAGATGCTGACTACTTAAATCCAATGGATGAATTGGCTTTCCAAGAATAAAGATGATTAAACTACTTTTATTTTCAACAAAAATATTATATAATGTAAATGGTGATAAAAGTGGAATACATAATTATAGCAATAGGACTAATAATTATAGCCCTAGCAATTATAAAAGCAACAAAAAAAGATGCAGGACTAGATTTTAATAAACTAGTTGAATACCTTGGTGGAAAAGATAATATAATTTCAACAGAAATAAATATGTCAAGATTTAAAGTAACACTAAAAGATGTTAGTAAAGCAAATAAAGAAGGAATTCAAAAACTAGGTGCAAAGGGTATTGTTGAAATAGACAATCAACTAAAAATAATTTTAGGTTCTGAATCTAAACAATTAAAAAAATATATTGATGAAATAAAATAATGACAAACAAAGTCATTATTTTTCTTTTTTCGACAAAAAACAACACCAAAAGATAGTAAACTAACAATGGTGATTATATGATAATAGATAACTTATTATTACTAGGTATTTGTTTAATTTTTCCACTAAGCTTATATTTTAATTACAAAACTTTTCTAAAAACATTTGAATTAAAAGAAAATTCTATTTTCCTTGAACTATCTATAATATCATCACTTATATTAATGATTAAATATGATAGTTCAAAAGATATATACTCAAGTTTTATCTATCTAATTCCATTAATACTTACAATTAAATATAAAAAACCAAAAATATTTATAATTTTATTAATTATTCTTTTAGTACTAACCAATCTAACATATAAAGAAATAGAAATATATAAACTAATTCAAACAATATTAGTAGCATCAATCTACTTATTTTTTACAATTTATTTATTTAATCTAAGTGAACAAGTAATTGACTTATCTAAAATAGAAAAAGAATTAGAAAGAGAAAAACTATTACGATCATCAATTTCTAAACTAACTCATGAATTAAAAAATCCCATCGCAGTATGTAATGGCTATTTAGAAATGCTTGATATTAATGATAAAAATAAAACAAAAAAATACTTAGATATTATTACAAACGAAATAACAAGATCAAAAACAATAATTGATGAATTTTCATCATTTGGAAAACTAAAAACAATCGAAAAAGAAGAACTTGATATATCATATCTTTTAGAAGATGTTCTCTCATTATTAAAACCAATTTTTAAGCAACATAAAGGAAAGATTAATTTTATATCCAATGAAGAAGTATATATAAAAGGTGATTATAATAAACTAAAACAAGTATTTATCAATCTCTTAAAAAATACAATTGAAGCAAAAAAAGAAAACGAATTACTAAATGTAGACTTAAAAGTAAAAAAAGAAAAAAACCAAGTAGTTATTACTATAAAAGATAATGGAATAGGTATGAATAAAGAAACACTAAAAAGAGTATCCGAAGTTTTCTTTACAACTAAACAAAACGGTACAGGAATCGGACTTGCATTTTCAAAAGAAGTAATTGAGCTTCATAAAGGAAAATTATTAATAAGTTCTAAACTAAACGAAGGAACAGAAATAAAAATTATTCTTCCAAAAGAAAAAGTCCGAAGACTTTAATAATAAAAACTATTAGTGTTACTAAAAGTAGGATATTGTTGTGGATAATAAGGCATTGGCATCATTTGCCAACCACAACAAGGTGGTCTATTATTTAATTGGTTATTATTAGCAATCCCAAACCCTAAAGCAGTTCCTGCTAGACCACCAACAACAAGTGGTGCAAGTAAAAATCTTTCGTCATTAGTATCTTGATATACATCATATGAATAACTATTTCCTTGTAAAGCACTTGTATTTCTATACATACCATTAGAATTATTTGGTATAATATAATTATAAGGATACATAATATTCAACTCCTTTATAGTAAATTATGATAAAAGAAAGAATAGGTGAACTATGAATACTGAAAAAATAAACACATTAGCAAAAACAATTGTAAATTATTCTCTTCATTTAAAAGAAAATGATAGAGTGCATATAAGCTTTACTGAAGAAGCAACACCATTAGTTGAAGAAATAATAAAAGAAGCTAAACTAGTAAAAGCAATAGTTGGATTAAATCTATACAACCCAAGATTGAATGCCCGTCTTGCTGAAGGTAACACAATGGCAAGATTAGAGCATTTAAAAAAAGTAAAAGAATTTGAAGTAAATAACTATGATGCATTTGTTATGATTAGAGGAGCATTTAATGACTATGAAGCAAAAAATGTACCACAAGAAATGACAAAACAATTTGGTATTATGACAAGCGATATTGATGATGTAAGAATTAATGAACGTGAATGGGTACTATTAAATTATCCAACATATTTAGATGCTCATAAAGCTAAAATGACAACAGAAGATTTTAATAAATTTGCATTTGATGTTATGACAGTTGACTATAAAAAAATGAGTGAAGATGTTGCTCCATTAAAAGCTTTAATGGAAAGAACAGATAAGGTAAGAATCACATCACCAGGAACAGACATTACATTCTCAATTAAAGGTATGCCTGCAGTACCATGTTGTGGAGAAAAAAACATTCCTGATGGAGAAATATATTCAGCTCCAATTAAGGACAGTGTAAATGGAACAATTACATACAATACACCAAGTCCATATCAAGGAAACATTTACAACAAAGTATCATTAACATTTGAAAATGGTAAAATAATTAATGCTACATGTGATGGTGATAATGCTAAATTAAATGAAATATTTGATACTGATGAAGGTGCAAGATATGTAGGAGAATTTGCCTTAGGTTTCAATCCAAAAGTATTATACCCAATGGGAGATATCTTATATGATGAAAAAATAACAGGAAGCTTACACTTCACTCCCGGAAGATGTTATGCCGATTGCGATAATGGAAATAAATCAGCAATCCACTGGGATATGGTATTAATCCAAAGAGAAGACTTTGGTGGTGGAGAAATTTACTTTGATGATGTACTAATTAGAAAAGATGGAAAATTTGTTTTAGAAGAATTAAAAACATTAAATTACGAAGACCAATAATTGGTCTTTTTTTTGCAATAAAATAACTTTTATGTTATAATATGCGACAAATACAAGTAAGGGGGATTTATATGAAAAGATTACCAAATATAGCTCTATCAGATGAAGAGTTATATTCAATAATTGAAAATAATAAATTTGATTATGGTGGCGAAGCCATAGTATGTAGTAATAACAATCCTCATACTTTATATAAAATATTTGTTCATCCTGGAACAGAAATTCCAGATATAATGAGTGATAATAAATTAAGAAAAATAGAATGGCTATTTCAACATGAATTAGATGATACAGTAAGACCAATATCTACTTTATCTAATCGCGGTTATCTAATAGGATTTGAAATGACTTTTGACGAAGATGATGTAGCATTAATAAATGCCACACTAACTCCAGAAGAAAAAGTTTATTATTTACATGAATCAGCAGATATTTTAAGAAGATTCTCATCTTTTGACATAACATATGGTGACGTTAAAGATGATAATGTACTAATAAATAAAAAAACTAAAAAAGCAAAATTTTGTGATGTAGATAATATGAGAATAGGAAGTTTACCAATTGATATTATGGGACATGGATTAATTGATTATTATGATGCTACTCAAACAATTGATGAAAAAGCCGATGCCTTTATGCACAATTTACTTTTATTAGAACAATTAAAATATCATAATTTATCGCATAGAGCAATTTTAAATAGATTAAGAACTAATCCTATAATGCCAGAATTTCCAGAAGAAGCAGAAAAAATTTTAACATCATTATTACCACCAGAAAAATTTCAAGGAGAATATGCTATTTCATATATAAAAAGAAGGTGATTTTATGCAAAGAATGCCTAATATTTCTTTATCAAAAAGAGAGGTAAAAAACCTAATTAGAAAATCATTTTACTCATCAGGCGGAGAAAGCTATATTTGTAAACCCAATCACTCAAAAACATTATATAAATTGTTTAGAGATGGTCCAAAGATAATTCCTATGTCTGAAAACAAAGAAAGAAAAATAGTAAGACTACATGAACTACAATTAGAACATAGTGTAATTCCAATTGCTACAATCAGCTGTAGAGGAGAATTAATTGGTTATGAAATGACTCATGATGAAGATGATGAAAGATATTCTCCAACATATCAATCTAGAAATGAAAAAATAGATTTTCTAGATGAAACACATCAAATATTAGAATATTTTGCATCAAAAGATATTATTTATGGAGATGTTGCATATAGAAATATATTATTTAATAAAAGAACTGGTAAAGCAAAATTTTGTGATATGGACAATATTTTCATAGAAGGAAATCCAATTGATTTAGTAGGAACAACAACACCTTTAGCAACCTACAATAATGCTTGTGGTATAGATGAAAAGGCAGATGCTTTTGTCCACAATATGTTAACTTTTCAAACATTAGGTGTAGATTTTCCAATGTATCTTGATGATGAACTAGAATTAGACTTTTATGAACCTGGTATAAGAGTAATTGAGTCTATGGATGATCCAACAATGTTTACAGGAGAGTACGTTATACAATACGTAAAAAGAAGATAGAAGGTGATAAAATGCAAAGAATGCCTAATATTAATTTAACACCTGAAGAATATCAAATAATGACAACATATTGTCATTATGGTACGGGTGGAGAAGGTATAATTTGTCGTAGTCAAAGACCTGATACTCTATATAAAATATTTGTTGACTATGAAACAATAACACCTACTGGATTACCAGATAATAAGTATAAAAAAATATTAGAGTTATATGAAAGAAGATTAAAAGGTAGTGTCCACCCATTAAGTACAGTTAGTCTAAATGACGAACTAATTGGCTATGAAATGACCTTTGATGAAGATGATATGACACTAGATAAAATATTCTTATTTAGAGGAAGTTTAATAAAAGCTCTTCAAGACACATCAGAAATTTTAAAATACTTTGCTAGTGAAGATATTACCTATGGTGATGTTAAAGCTAATAATATATTAATTAATAGAAGAACACATGAAGCAAAGTTTTGTGATATGGACAATGTTCGTATGGGAGATTATCCAATTGACTTACTAAGTGACCATGTTGATTCATTTATTACAACTGAAGCAGATATAAATGCAACAGTAGATGCGTATATGCATAATTTAATGACTCTTCAATACCTAAATGATCCTACAGCATCATACGATAAAATACTTTCTAACATTAAAGAAGGCAAGTACAAAAGAGCATATAAAAAGGAAGCAAGACCAACACTAGCTAGTATGCCAATTCCAGAACAATTTACAGGAGAATATCTTGCTCCCTATGTAAAGAAATTAAGGTTGTAAAACAATAACATCTTATGATATAATTAGTCCTCGGATGACTATAATATGATAAAATATAAATATGAATAAAAGAGGTGACATTATGGAAAGATTACAAAAAGTAATAGCCCAAGCAGGAATAGCTTCTCGTAGAAAAGCAGAAGAATTAATAACAGAAGGAAAAGTAAAAGTTAATGGTATTGTAGTTACTGAACTAGGAACAAAAGTATCAGATAAAGATCGTATAGAAGTAAATAATGAAATAATTGAAAAAGAAAAAAAAGAATATTATTTATTAAATAAACCACGTGGAGTAGTTACTACAACTCAAGATGATAAAAATAGAAAAACAGTTGTTGATTTAATTCCAACATCTGCAAGAATCTATCCAGTAGGTAGATTAGATTATGATACAACAGGTGTTCTTTTACTAACAAATGATGGAGACTTTGCCAATATATTAATGCATCCAACAAGTAATGTAGATAAAGTATACATGGCAAAACTTGAAGGAATCATTAAAGGTGAACAAATAAATCAGTTAAAGGATGGGGTTGAACTTGATGGAGAAATAGTAAAACCATCACGTGTTAAATTAAAAAAAGTCGATCCAAAATCAAATTCATGTATGGTTCAAATTACTATTCATGAAGGAAAAAATCATCAAGTAAAAAGAATGTTTGAAGCAGTAGGATTCCCTGTTGCAAAATTAAAAAGAGAAAAGGAAGCATTCTTTGATTTAAAAGATTTACAATCAGGAGAATTTAGAAAACTAACTCCAAAAGAAGTTGCTAAAGTATATGGTTTAAAACAAAAATAAAACTACACGTATTGTGTAGTTTTTATTATTCTTCAGTTGTTTCGATTGCACCAGTAGGACAAGATTCTTTAGAATCAATAACTGCTTGTTTATTTTCTTCGTCAACTTCCTCTTTTTTTACTACTGATAATCCATCATCATCGATTTCAAAAATTGCATCACAAATTGCAGCGCAAGCTCCACAACCAATGCAAGCATCTTTATTAACTTTAACTTTCATATATATCTCCCTTTCCACTTAATTATAGCTAATTTTATCTTTTACGTAAAGTATAATTTAACTTCTTTTGTTTTTATGTTACTTATGATAAACTTATACTGAAAGAGGATGAAGAGTATGAGAAGAATGGATCGATATAAAGATGAAACTATTGAACCAAAATTAACCCGTAGTGATCAGAATAAAGAATTATATGATTCAATCGGAACTAATACTAGGTATGCAAGTTTTTCTGATGTAACTAATGCCAATGCTATTGACATGAGCAGTAAGAAAAATTCGAACACTAGAGAAGGTTATCATCAAATGAAAGAATATCAAGAAGTTGTACCAACTCCTCGTGTAAAAAAAGAATTAGAAGAATTTAAAAGCTTATATCAAGATAGAGAAAATAAAGTATATGATATTAATAACGTTTTAGAAGAAGCTAGAAAAAACAGAACAGAAAAAGATGAATTAGAAGAAAAAAGAAAATTAAAGAATTCTAGTTACAATATCTTATCTAATTTAAATAAAGAAGAACTTGAAAAATATCGTCAAGAAAAGAAACATAAAGTAATTCATTCATCTGATGATGAATTAAGAGAATTAATTGATACTATAACATCAAAAACTTTAGCTGGAGATATTCAAGCGGCTTCATCGTTACTAAGTGATTTAATGGCAACAAGTATTATGGATCCTGTTGAAAAACCTGAAGAAATAGAAGAAGAACAAGAAGCTACTTTAACAGATGAAAAGTTAAATATTGAAGAAATAAAAAAACTAGCAGATAAAAAAGAAGAATTAGCTCATGCTGAAGATGACGAAGTAATAAAAATAGAAGAAAAAACAGAATGTAAAAAAGAAGAAAACATTGTCAAAGATGATTCATTCTATACAAGAAGTATGGATTTATCTGAAGCAGATTTTGAATTAGAAGAAGAATTTAAAGAAAAGAAACTTCCTCTAGGAATAAAAATATTAATCTTCTTAATAATTGTAGTTATAATCGCAACAGTAGGATTATTTATCTGGAAAATGCAATAAATAAAGAAAAGTTGGTTTTTTATGCCAACTTTTTTTATTTTATGATATTATATTTATATACAAGAGAAGTAGGGCGTCAGTAAATGAATGTAAAATTTTATGTAAATAATTATGTATTAATCTGGAATTTATTATTTCAAGCATCAATTTCAGAACCAATTTATAATTTAAAACAAAAATTATGGGCAAATTATAAAAATGAATATAATAATACTTATCGTGATAAACATCTAATTTTGAGAGATGCAAAAAACTTTATTCCCAATGATGATACAGTATACAATATTGTTGTCGAAACAAGAGAATATGAAAAACTAAAAAAATGTGCCGACAAGTATCGTATGGAACTAATGAAAATTTGGGATAGTAATAAAAGATTAATTAACGCTTTTGTAAAAAATATCTTAAAAAGAGATATTCGTCCATATACAATATTAGTAGTTAATGAAGAGTTAGATATTATAGACACCAACTACTTAAACGAAGAAACAGGTACCTTAATAGTTGGAAAAAGAATTGATAAAAAAGACCCAACAAAAATAATTGTTGAAATGATTATGGCTATTGTAAAGGAAGAAATAAAATATGATAGTAATAAAAGTGAAATTGGTACAGCAATTATTGAATTAGCAGTATTAAATGAATTAGCAACAATTCTTACTAAAAAAAGTTGTTATATTAGTGGACAACCATCCTTATCAAATATTAAAAGAAATGTTTATCCATATTGGTTAATGTATTTAGCCGTACCAAAAGATGAATTTAATACATATATGGCCAGAGATAAAATAGCCTTTGATGCAAATAGTATGGCATATGAAAAAGAATTAAAGAAAATGGATATTGTTGAATTTATTGATTTTTGTTATAGAAACAAAAGATATATATTAAAATAACTTAGTAGTACAGGGGGAAGTAACATGGATAGTAAAATAGAAATATTATTAAATAAAGTAAATATTGATAAAGAACATTATCAATATTTTTCTGATGCTAAAATAACTAGAATAGTTGTAAATAAACAAGGAACTATTTGGAATATTTTTATTGATAAAAAAGAATTATTACCTTTAGAAATATTAGAAGAATTAGAAGATAAAAAAATGCTTCTAGATGAAAAAGCAGAAGAAATAAAAATTATCTATAATATAGAAAATTCTAATATTGAAACATATCTAAGTTATTATCCGTTATTATTAAAAAAATTAAAAGATAAATTAAAAGTATTAGAAATTTATGAAGATTGTATGCATATAGAAGAAGATTCTCTTGTTTTAATAACATCAACAGATGTTGAAAAAGAAAGACTAGAATCATGTCATGAAGAAATATCTTCATTTTATAAACAACTAGGATATAATACACCAATCAAAGTAGAAGTACGTCATGAAGAAAACATTTTAGAAGAAATAAAACATGAACTTGAAACATCAACAATTCAAGCACCAACATCTCCAGAGAAAAAAGAAGAAGTAAAAGAAGAAAAACCAAAAGAAAAACAATATAGAAGAGATCCAAAAGATCCAAATGCAGTTCTAGGTAGGGGAATAAAAGAAGATCCAATTAAAATTAAAACTTTAATAGGTGAAGATAACAATGTAGTAATTGAAGCACAAATCTTCGGAACAGACTACTTTGAATCATCAAAAACAGACTTTAAAATTATAACTTTGAAAGTAACAGATTTTTCAGATAGTATCTACTGTAAAGTATTTGTTAGAGATGACGAAGAATACAAAAGACTTTGTAAAGAATTTAAAAACGGTAACTGGTATAAAATTAGAGGTTATACAAAAAATGACCAATTTGCTAAAGAATTAGTTCTAAATGCTAGAGATATGGTTAAATTAGAAAAGACTGAAGAAAGCGTAAAAGATTTAGCAGAAGAAAAAAGAGTAGAACTTCATTGCCATACAGTCATGAGTCAAATGGATGGTGTAGCTAACGAAGAAGCTATAGTAAAACAAGCTATGAAGTGGGGACATAAAGCTATTGCTATAACTGACCACAATGGCGTTCAAGGCTTCCCACATGTATTTAACTTAGTAACAGGTTATAACAAAAACTTAGAAGAAGGCAAAGAGCCGTTTAAAGTAATTTATGGTGCAGAACTTGTTATGATTGATGATGCAGTAAACATCGTTTTAAGACCAAATAAAGAAGTTATGCTAGACCAAACATTCGTCGTATTCGACTTTGAAACAACAGGTTTCAACGCCGGTGGTGCCGACTCAATTATTGAAGTAGGAGCAGTAAAAATACGTAATGGAGAAATCATTGAAAAATATGATGAATTAATTAATCCAGGGCGACCACTCCCACAAAAAATTATAGATGTTACAAACATTACTGATGAAATGTTAAAAGATAAAGATAATGAAGAAAATGCTATTAAACGTTTCGTTGAATGGTTTGGAGACTGTCCAATGGTAGCACACAATGCGAAATTCGACGTATCATTCCTTGAAATGGCATATAAAAAATATAACTTAGGTACTTTTACAAATCCAGTAATCGATACCTTAGAACTATCACGTACAATGGATAATACATATGCAAGACATTCACTATCTGCCTTAGTAAAAAGATATGAAGTTCCTTGGGATGAATCTGCTCACCATAGAGGAGATTACGATGCTGAAGGAACTGCATTAGTATTCCATAAAATGTTAAAAAAATTATCTAATCGTAATATCGAAACAATGGATCAATTAGATAATTTAGTTTCAAAAGATGAAATCCATAAATATGGACGTGCTCATCACATAAATTTATTAGTTCAAAACAAAGCAGGTTTAAAGAACTTATTCAAATTAGTTTCTTTAGCTAACACAACTTATTTATATAAAACACCACGTATTCCACGAAGTGTAATTGAAGAACATCGAGAAGGATTACTTATCGGAAGTGGTTGCTATGAAAGCGAAGTATTTACTGAAGGTAAATCAAAGAGTGAAGATGAGTTATCAAATATTATAAGATTCTACGATTATGTAGAAGTACAACCATTAGAATGTTATAATCACATGATTCAATCCGGTGACTTTGCAACCGAAGTAGAATTAGCCGCCCATCTTCAAAAAATAATAAGAGTAACAGAAGAAGCAGGAAAAATTATTGTAGCAACAGGTGATGTTCATCATATAAAAAGAGATGACAAAATCTTTAGAGAAATTATTGTTAACCAAAAAGTACCTGGTGGTGGAAGACATCCGCTTGCTCGTTCAGGAATTACATCAATTCCATCAAACCACTTACGTACAACAGATGAAATGTTAAATGATTTTAAATTCTTAGAAGATGATGAATTAGCATATAGAATTGTTGTTGAAAATACAAATAAAATTGCTGATATGGTAGAAATAGTAGAAGTAATTCCAGATACTGGCGGAATTCCATTCTCTCCAAGAATTAAAAGTGATGATGGACAAAGTTACTTAGACTGTCCGCGTGTCGTAACAGACTTAGTTTATACTAAAGCAAAAGACTGGTACGGTGAACCATTACCATATTCAATTGAAGAACGTATCGCTACAGAACTTTATGGAGATATAGTTTTAAAAGCAGTAAAAGAAAATCTAAAAGATAAAAACTTATCAGAAGAAGAACTAACAAAAGAGGCCTTTAAACAAACCCATGACATTATTTGGGAAGGTTTTGATAGAGTAAAAGAATTAGTTCGCGAACATGTTAAGAAAACATCAGAAGAAGAACTAGATGAAAAAGGCCTAGAAAAAGCAGTTAAAAAATCTCTTGGAGGAATTATCGGAGGAGGATTCGACCCAATCTATTTGATTTCTCAACGTTTAGTTAAACACTCAAATGATGATGGCTACTTAGTTGGTTCCCGTGGTTCCGTAGGATCATCATTTGTCGCAACTATGATGGGAATTACTGAAGTAAATCCATTATCTGCTCACTATAGATGTCCAGAATGTAAGATAAGTATTTTCGAAGATGAAAATGGCAACTCTTTCGGAGCAGAATACTCATCAGGTTATGACTTGCCAGACAAAATGTGTCCTAACTGTAATATTCCATTAATTAAAGATGGACAAGACATGCCTTTCGCAACATTCTTAGGATTTAATGCTGATAAAGTTCCTGATATTGACCTTAACTTCTCAGATTTAAATCAAGCATCAGCACATGCCTACACAAAAGTTTTATTTGGAGAAGATAACGTTTTCCGTGCCGGAACAATTGGTACAGTAGCTGATAAAACAGCCTTTGGATTTGTTAAAGGATATTGTGAAGATAAAGAACTAGGTGATATGCGTACTGCAGAAATTGAGCGTTTAGCAATAGGTTGTACAGGAGTAAAAAGAACAACAGGGCAACATCCTGGAGGAATAGTTGTTATTCCAGACTACAAAGAAGTTTCAGATTTTACTCCATATCAATTCCCAGCAGAAGATGCAACAGCTGAGTGGCGAACAACACACTTCGACTACCACTCAATTGACCAATGTTTATTAAAATTAGATATCTTGGGTCACTCAGACCCAACTCAATTAAGATTGATTCAAAATCAATCTGGAACAGATATTATGAAAGTTCCACTAGATGATAAAGATACCATGAGTATTTTTACATCAACAAAAGCATTAGGTGTAACAACAGAACAAATTATGTGTAATACAGGAACTCTTGGAATACCAGAATTTGGAACACCATTTACAATTAAACTAGTAGAAGATACAAAGCCAACGACATTTGGAGAGTTGGTTAAAATATCTGGTCTTTCCCATGGTACCGATGTTTGGCTAGGTAATGCTCAAGAATTAATTCAAAATAACATCGTACCATTCAAAGAAACCATTGGTTGTCGTGATGATATCATGGTTTACTTAATGTATCGTGGTGTTGCTCCAATTAAGGCATTTAAAATTATGGAGTTTGTTCGTAAAGGAAAAGCTTCAAAAGATCCTGAAACATGGAAGGGTCATGTTGAAACAATGAAAGCAGCAAACATTCCAGAATGGTTTATTAATTCATGTGCAAAAATCAAATATATGTTTCCTAAAGCCCATGCAGCAGCCTACGTAATGAGTGCTTTTAGAATTGCTTGGTATAAAGTCCATATGCCAGTATATTTCTATGCATCATGGTACTCATCAAAAGCAACAGATGTAGATGTTGTTAGTATGATTAAGGGATATGATGGAATAAAACAAAGATTAGAAGATATTCTTGTTAAAGGATTTGAAGCCACTAACAAAGAAAATGGTCAAGCTGAAAGTCTAAAGGTAGCTCTTGAAGCTACAGCACGTGGCATTAAATTCTTACCAGTAGACTTATATAAAAGTGAAGCTACAGTTTGGGTAGCTGCTTCAGATACAGAAATATATCCACCATTTAATGCCATTGAAGGTCTAGGAGATACCGTTGCTCAAAACATTGTTAGAGAAAGAGAAAATGGAACATTCCTAAGTATCGAAGATGTTCAAAAACGTGGGAAAGTTTCACAAACATTAATAGATAAAATGAAAGAAATGGGAATTCTAAAAGATTTACCAGACTCAAATCAATTATCATTATTTTAAAGTGTCCAAAAGTATGGACACTTTTTTTGCAACTATTGAAAATATTTAAATAATTAGTTAAAATAATATATAGTAGGAGAATATGTTAAAAGGAAAAATATATTCTTGTTTTTATTGAAAAAAAACAAAAAAAATTGTAAACTTATCATAGATGATACGGGAGTGGTAAAATGTTAAAAAATAAAAAAGGATTTACACTAGTAGAAATATTAGCAGCAATAACTATCCTAGGAATCTTAATGGGAATTGCTGTAACAGCTGTAACAGGTGTTATTCAAAATGGAAAAGAATCACATTATGAAACAGCAGAAGAAAATTTGAACTTAGCTGGTCAAACTTATGCCCAACAAAATAGAGCAGCATTACCTAAAGCCATCGGTCAAAAGACAAAAGTGCCATTATCGGTATTAATGCAAAAAAAATATATTGGAGAAATTAAAGACTATAGTGACAACAATTGTGATCCAAATAAGTCTTATGTTCAAATATATAAATATGATCAAGATAAGTATTCGTATACAGCCTTTTTAGATTGCCCAGGTTATAATAGTAAAGAAACAGTAGCAGAACAAACACCTGAGATTGAAGCATATATTGATTCACCAGAGGATAATCCAAAATTAAAAATGACTATCAAAGGAAATGATAAACTTTCAAGTTATAGTTATATTATTTATAGAGATACAAAAGAAGTTAAAAACACAGGAAATGTTACAGTCCTTGGGCAAGAAACATTTTCAAAAACAGAATCTTTATCAGCATACACTCCAGGAAAAATTAAAATTGTTATTGTTGCAACAAATATATATGGAAATACAAAAACAAAAACAATTTCTAACGATTTAAAAGATACAAAACCACCAACATGTATAATTAAAGAAGAAGATAAAGAAGAAACAGCAACAAAACCATGGATTAATAGTGGTTCAAGAAAAATAACAGTTGGTTGTGATGATGGAGATGGTTCAGGTTGTACAAGAACAACATATACAACAACATTTAGAACATCAACAGGAATCGGAAAAATCACAATTGCAGATGAACATGGTAATAAAACAGACTGTAATGTCGTGGTAAGAATAGATAAAGAAACTCCAAAAATTACAGTAAAAGCCTATAAGAGAAATTCAGCAGGAAATAGTACAGGAAGTGTTTTAAAAGAAACAACATTAAATGCAGCAACTAAGTCATATGATTCAAAAACACTTAATTTAGCAACAAAACCATCAACAGGTTGGTTTAATAACGCTGAATATCCAGATGGAATTTATCTAAGTATTAAAGTGGAAGATGAACACACAATTCAAACATATGTAGAAAAAGTTAATGATGGAGGATTAGCAACATCAACAACTGATGATTCAGCTTTAAAAAATACAATCGTTTCAGAAAATCCAACAACAAAAACATTAGATAAGAATCAATCAATTACAGTAGATGGATATAGAACAATGGCAGTTATTGCTACAGATAAAGCAGGAAATACTTCGAGAGTAAATATAACAATTCCTCTAGATAGAGGAGAACCAACATGTTCTTCAAATGATGGAACAACAAGCTGGACAAGAAGTAATAGAACAGTAACACAATACTGTGCAGATGGAATAAGTGGTTGTAAACAAGCATCTTATCCAACAGAATATAGTTCAACAACAAAAACAAGTTCAGTAACAATAGAAGATATTGCAGGAAATACTAAATCTTGTTCATACAATGTTTATGTAGATAAAACAAATCCGACAAAACCTACAAGTGGTTCAATTGGAACTGTAAGTGGAAGTAATACTACAGGAACAATTCAAACTGCTGCGGGAGGTTCAACAGATGCGCATTCAGGATTAAGTCATTATTTATATAAAGTAACTAACTCAAGCACAAAACCAGCAAAGGCAGATGTAAATTCAACGGCATTAACATTCCCAAGATCTTGTGGAACCAGTTACTATGCATGGGCTGTAGCTGTGGATAATGTAGGAAACATTTCTTCAGTAGCAAGTCTTGGAAACACAGCAGATGCAGCCAGTAATTATAGTGAATGGTCTGGATGTAGTGCAACTTGCGGCGGAGGAACTAAAACAAGAACAAACACTTGTGCTTTAGTAACAACTGATTTATCAGCTTCTTGTAATACACATGACTGTTGTACAAATACAAGAACAGAATGGGGAGACTATGGTGATTGCACAGCAGCGTGTGGTGGTGGAACCAAAACAAGATATGGAACAAAATATAGTACAGACAATGGTGCAAACTGCGGGTCAACCAGTGAAACAGTAAACTGTAATCAACAAGGATGTTGTGATAGTACTTACTATGGTGACTATTCCGCATACGGAGATTGTTCAGCAGTATGTGGTGGAGGAACAAAATCAAGATATAGATATAAACTTTCAAGTTATAACCACGGATGGTGTGAAACAGAATGGGACTCAGCATCATGTAATACACAAGGGTGTTGTTCGAGCACTTACTATGGTGATTATTCTGCATATGGAGATTGTTCTGCCACATGTGGTGGAGGAACAAAATCAAGATATAGATATAAACTTTCAAGTTATAACCACGGATGGTGTGAAACAGAATGGGACTCAGCCTCATGTAATACACATTCATGTTGTTCAATAACAGCTCATAATGGTTCATTATGTTGGACATTCGCATCAAATAACATGGGTGGAGGAGCCAACTATAGTAATGGTAAATTATCAGTGTGCTATGATGCAGCTGGAACAAACTGTGCTCCAGGAAATGGTGATACAATTGATTATGCTTGTGGAAGATTAAGTGTATATGGATATAATTACTTTAAATACTGTCCATAGAAAGGTGGTAAACAATGAAAAATAGTAAGATATATTTATTAATAGTATTATTGGCAATTGCTTTAATTACTGGAGGTATAATTATATCAATTACTCCTTCAACAAACACTAGCAAAAAAGAACAACAACCAACTGAAACAAGAAAATACAAAACAGTTGAAACAGTACCAACAGATACAGTAAATCCTCTTTCTAAAGAAGAGGGAGGATTTACATCTGTTGCAAAAAAATCAGGATTTGAAAAAGTTCAATGTACAGAAAATTCTTGTACTGCATCAAATAAAGGCTATACAAATTCTAAATCAGAAGATACAGTAATGTATAATTATGATAAAGATGGAAATGTTGATAGTTTTAACGTTGCAATATATATGTATAAATCAGACTATAATGTAGATAATGTAACTGCAAGATTAAATTCAGTTATTAAAAACTATGTTGGAAAAGATGTACCAAAAGATTTTATTCAAAACATAATGTCTAATTTAGAAAAAGCAAATGATGATATTTATATTGATACAATGACAATTGGAACAAATACTGCTGAAATTAATATTGGTAAAGCTAACGAGGACTATTACATCATTAAATATTGGTTAATTTCAACAGAAACATATAATCAATATAAAGGTATAAAGTAAAGGAGAATTACATGAAAAAGAAAGGTTTAATAATCGGAATAATAAGTATAGTTTTAGTAGTAGCAATTATATTACTAATTGTATTATTGCCAAATAAAAACAATTCAAAAAAAGAAGAAAATAAACCAACAAATATCGAGTTAAAATCAAAAAGAACATTTGAAGGGTTTGATTTTGTAAATGCCAAAATGAAAGAATTAGAAGAAGGAAAATATGCAATAGATGTAACTGTAACTAATAAATCAGCTAAGAAAGAACCAACAAGAGTAATTATTACTTATTATGGGGAAAACAAAAAAGAATTAGGAGCAGCCATCTGTATGATTCCTCCAATGGATGTAGAAAAAACACTAGATTTACAATGCTCTAGTAATGTAAAAGAAATACTAAAGGCAGTTGATTATAAAGTAGTAAAAACAGATAAAGAAATTGGTGAGTAAAGCAATCATAAAGATTGCTTTTTTTTATTGAAAACATCTAATAAATAGTAGTATAATTAAAAAGCCAAAGAGGTGATAAGATGACAAATACACTTTTAATAAACAAAGATAATAAAATAAAAGAGTCATATTATAAAAGAGTAAACTTTATTAATATAAAAGATATTGATAATCAAGATACTAAAATTGAAAAAGAAACATATGAACAATTTCTAAAACTACAAAAATTCTTACAAGAAAAAGATATTATAATTGGTATTGACTCAGCATATCGTAGTGAACAAAGACAATTAGAATTATATAATGAATTTATCGAAAAATATGGTCAAGAATATGCTGATAAAATAGTAGCTCCAGTTGGTACAAGTGAACACCATACAGGACTAGCTATTGATCTTGCACTAAAAAGTAACAATGAATACTTAGATGCAGATATGGTTCATCAAGAACAAGAACCAATTTATCAAGAAATACACAAACACCTAAAAGACTTTGGTTTTATATTAAGATATCCAGAAGGAAAAGAATCTATCACAGGATACCCTTATGAGCCATGGCACATAAGATATGTAGGAGAATTTGTTGCTAAAATAATTTATGAAAATAATTACACACTAGAAGAATATTTACAAGATTTTAGTGGAGTAATTTTAGTTAACAAAGAAAAAGATATGACATCATTTGATGTTGTAAATGAAATTAGTCACTTATTTGGTATAAAAAGAGTAGGACATACAGGAACTCTTGATCCTTTAGCAGAAGGAGTCCTACTAGTTGCTATTGGAAAAGCCACCAAAATAGTAGAGTTATTAACAGCTACTTATAAAGAATATATAGCTGAAGTAAAATTAGGGATAAAAACAGATACATTAGATATAACAGGAAAAACTATAGATACTAAAGATATACCAAATCTAAATAATTTAGAAGAAGTAATAAATAGTTTTAAAAAGACCTATCTTCAAGAAGTTCCAATTTATTCAGCAGTAAAGGTAAATGGAAAAAAACTTTATGAATATGCAAGAAACAATGAAAAAGTAGAACTTCCAAAGAAAATCGTAACAATTAAAGAAATAGAATTGCTTGATAAAACTAAAGATACCTTTAAATTTAAAACACTAGTATCAAAAGGCTGCTACATAAGAAGTTTAATAAATGATATTGGAAATGAATTAAATACATATGCAACAATGACTTCTTTAATTAGAACAAAACAAGGTAAAGTATCTATAGAAGAAACAAATGCATTAAGTGATATAAAAAATAACAAATTTAAATTATATAAGATAGATGAAGTATTAGAACTTGAATCTATAAATGTATCGGATGAACTAGCTCAAAAAATAAGAACTGGCCAAAAGATAAATAATGAATTTAATATACAAGACAAAGTAATTTTTAAAGACAAAAACAATTTCATATTAGGAATATATGAGTCAAAAAATGGTTTTCTAACAGTATGGAAAAACTTCGTATAGTTAAGTTTTGCTTTACTTTTTCGCCATAATATGATATAATATGTCCACATATGAAAAAGGGGAGATTGAATATGGAAAACTTCGTAAACTATTACGATATATTAGGTGTGAGTCGAACTGCTAGCCAAGATGAAATTAAAAAAGCATTCAGAAAACTTGCTATGGAAAACCATCCAGATAAGTTTCAAAAATGTTCACCAGAAGAAATTGATAGAAGAACAAAAATATTCCAAAAAATTTCAAATGCTTACGATATAATTGGAGATGAAAAAAAACGTCGTGAATATGACTTAGAATTTGCTGAGTATGAAAGACGTCAAGCTGAAAGAGAAGCTGAAGCAAGAGCTAGACAAGAACAAAGACAACAAGAACAACGTCGAAGAAGCGAGCAACACTCTTACAGCGAAAGAACAACTCAAGGAAGAACATCTTCAACCGGTCAAAGAAAAGCATCTGAAAGAACAAGAAAAACTGTTAAAGAAGAGGGAGGGTTCAAAAAAGCCTTTTCTGATATTAAAACAGCTTGGCAAGAAGTTCGAACAGAAGAAAAGAAAAAACCATTTTTAAAACGTCATAAAACTCTTAGTGGTAGAATCTATCGTAATTATTACAAAGAAAACGGTTCAACCCTAGATGATGTCTTATTCGTTTTAAAAAGCGGAAGCTTACATATATTTGCAGAAGCATTATATCAACTTGAAAAATTAACACATATTACAGAAGATTCAGTACCAAAATACGTTATACGTAACCGTGTACTTGCATACGTACTTGCCTTAACAATGATTTTATCAGGAGCCTTAGTTACTAAAAATACTGATCCTGATCAAATAACAAACCCACCAGGTTCGTACCAAACACAAACTCCAGATACTGGAAAAGATCTTGGTATTGAAGATGGTTCATATCAAGAAGAACAAGAAAGACAAGAACAAGCTAAAGAATCAAGAGATTATATTGTTATTCGTAAATATACAATTCAACCAGATGATATGCTTTCAGTACTAGCAATTAATGCTAATACATCAATAGAAAGTATTATGGCATTAAATAATTTATCTTCACCAGATTTAATTAAATATGGAGAAACACTATACATTCCATATCTAATTAATGGAGAAGACTTAAAATATGCAACAGTAGCAGCATACTATCAACCTGGTTCAGACTTAGAAGCATTTGCTCAAAAATATGGAACAGATGCTGCTTCAATTTATGAATTAAATCAAGAAGCATTTGAAAATGGTAAAGTAATTAGTAGTACATTATTAGTACCAACATTCGCTTCTCAAAAAGAAATAAAAGAAGCAAAAGAAATTAAAACTTACACTTATAGTAATAATAATTAACATCAAAAACGAGATTACAAAAGTAATTTCGTTTTTTTGTGTAAAGTTTTTAAGTTTTTAAGTTTTTAGTATTAGATTACTTTAACAAGAAAAAAATATATAGTATAATGTTAAAAGAAAGATAAGGGTTGTGATTAAATGTTAGAATTAATATTTTTAATAATTGGTTTTATCATGATTATAAAAGCAAGCGATGTACTAGTCGACGCAGCATCATCAATAGCAACAAAATTCCACGTACCAAAAATGTTAATTGCATTAACAATTGTATCATTTGGTACATGTGCACCAGAAGTTGCTATTTCATTTAATAGCGTTATGGCAAAAAATGGTACCATGGCTTTTGCCAATGTTGTAGGTAGTTGTATCGTAAATGTCTTTTTAATAATCGGACTAGCAGCATTAGTTAAACCAATCAAAGTAAAACACCAAACTGTAAAAAAAGAAATCCCAATCCTTTTATTAGTAACTACATCATTCTCAGTATTGATGCTAGATAGTATTTTCAATAGTAGAAATCCTAATGTATTTTCTAGAGCAGATGGAATAGTATTGATTCTTTTATTCTTCATGTTCGTAGCATATTTAATTCAACTATTTCGAGGAAGAGCAATAGAAGAGGCAGAAGAATCCGTTGAAATAAAATATGATAATATTTTTATTGCAATCACACTATTAGTATTATCAATAGTAATGATTTGTATGAGTAGCGATGTAATAGTCGATAATGCCACTAAGTTAGCTCAAGCAATTGGTATAAGTGAAAAGGTCATTACAATGACTGCTATAGTTATTGGAACATCTCTTCCAGAGTTAATGTTAACAGTATCATCTGCTAAAAAAGGCGAATTTGATATGACCATTGGTAACATTGTTGGAACAAATATATTCAATGTTTGTATTGTATTAGGTTTACCAGTCGCAATCTATGGAGATATCTTATTACAAAGTTTCTCAGTAGTAGATATATTAGTAGTATTCCTAACTTCATTTGATTTATTCTTATTTGCTCGTAGCGAAAGAGAAGTCTCTAAAAAAGAAGGAATATTAATGCTTCTAATATTTATTGTTTACTATACATACTTATTTATATAAACACAAAAAGCATCTAAAATATGCTTTTTTTATTTGTCAAAAAAATGAAAAATAAAGGATATTAGGTTGAAAAGAATTTGCTAAAATTGTATAATTATAATAAGGGTAAAAGAATATAGAGGTGGACCTATGAGAATAGCATTATTAAAAAACAATAAAATATATAATACAGACCTACCATTAAAAATAAATGGTAGTTTTTGGATTGAAGATAGAGACATTAATAACTTAAAAAGAAACCTTTTAAACATAGAAGCAAAAGATGGTAAATGGTATATAAAAAGTAACTTTGATGTAAAAGTATTAGTTAATGGTCAAATTACAGAAGAAACACCAATTGATATATATAACGGATACGAAGTATATATACCAAGTGAAAATGTAAGATATCCTCTATATACAATGCCAGTTTATGATAATGATGCCCTAGAATTAGATGTTTTAGTTAATGGAGAAATCTATATCGGTAATGGTAATGAAAACATGATTAACTACAACAATAATATAATAGGAACAAAACAAGTTTTATTATATTGCCAAAGTGGTAAATGGTCAGTAAAAAATTTGAGTGAAACATACAACATATATGTAAATGGTGTTGCAACAAAAGAGACTAACTTAGAAGTAGGAGATGTATTATTTATCTTAGGTATGAAAATAATCATCTGTGGACAATATATTATCATTAATAATAAGAGAAATATTGTTAACTATAATGCAGGAGTATTTAGACAAAGACAAGTATCAGCACCACAAAAAGAAGAGGAAGAACCAAAACAAATTTATGAAAATACTGATTTAAAAGTATATGATAAAAAAGATTATTTCTTCAGAATGCCTAGATTTAAATCTAAATTTGAAAATGTAGAAGTAAATATTGACCCACCTCCAGAACAAGAAGCAGATGAAGAGATGCCACTAGCAATGACACTTGGACCAATGATTACAATGGGAATTACTTCTATGGTATCTGGTTTATCCGCAGTATCAAACGTAATGAGTGGTACACAAGATCTTAAATCAGCACTTCCATCATTATTAACATGTGGAGCAATGCTACTAAGTATGATATTCTGGCCATTATTACAAAATGCTCACGCTAGACATCAAAAGAAGAAAAAAGAAAAATATAGAATCAAAAAATATAATGAGTATATTGAAGAAAGAAGAGAACATATTAGAAATATTGTTACAAAACAAAGATTATCTCTTATTTCAAATCACATTCCTTTAGAAGAATGTTGCCCAATTATTGAAAATAGACAAAGAAGACTATGGGAAAGAAAGATAGAGCATGATGACTTCTTAACCCTAAGACTTGGTGTAGGAAATGTAGAACCATTTGTAAAAGTTCGTTATCCAGAAAATCATTTCACATTAAACGAAAATAACCTAAGAGGTGTTCTAGACCAACTAGGTGAAGAAACAAAATTAATGACTGGAGTACCAGTAGCAGTATCATTAACAGAAAAAATGATTACTGCAGTAATTGGGACATCAGAAGTAACAAAAAGTTTCATGGAAGGACTATTACTTCAAACAATGACATTCCATAGTTATGAAGATTTAAAAATAGTTATTATGACTAATGGTGAAAATGAAAAGAAATGGGAATTTCTTAAATCTTCACCATACTGTTGGGATGATGATAAGACAATTAGATTATTCTCATCTAACTTAGATGATGCCAATGAAATTTCAATGTTTCTTGATAATATTCTTCAAAATAGAAAATATGAAGATGGAGATACAACAAAATTAAACACAGCAGATTATAAAAACTATAAACCATATTTCTTAATAATAACTGATGATTATCAAACTTTAAGAAATATTGAAATAATTAAAGATGTTCTTGCTCAAAAGATTAATGTAGGATTTAGTATGTTAATAGTTCAAGAAAGACTATTAGGTTTACCTAGTGAATGTACTCAATTCTTAAATATTAACCCTGATGAATCAGCAATCTATGAAAACGAATTAGTAGATGACAAACAACAAACTTTTGCAGCAGACTTTATTGGAAATATTGATATAAGAAAATTAAATAAAATGATTGCTAATATCCCAATTGAAATGGCAAAAGATAGATATGCATTACCAAATAAATTAGGATTCCTAGAAATGTTTAATGTTGGTAAAATAGAACAATTAAATATTCAAAATAGATGGCAAACAAATAACCCAATTGTATCCTTACAAGTTCCAGTTGGAGTAGATACAAATGGTGAATTATTTAAACTAGACCTTCATGAAAAATTCCACGGTCCTCATGGATTAGTAGCTGGTATGACAGGTTCTGGTAAATCAGAGTTTATTATTACATATATTCTTTCAATGGCTGTTAACTATAATCCTGATGAAGTAGCATTCGTACTTATTGACTACAAAGGAGGAGGTTTAGCCGGAGCCTTTGAAAACAAAGAAACAGGAATTAAAATTCCGCATCTTGCAGGAACAATCACAAACTTAGATGTTAATGACATGAAACGTAGTTTAGCATCTATTGAAAGTGAGTTAAAGAAACGTCAAAGCATCTTTAATGAGGCAAGACAAAAACTAAATGAAAGTACAATTGATATTTACAAATATCAAAAATTAAGAAGAGAAGGAAAAGTTGAAGAAGCAGTTCCACATTTATTCATTATCAGTGATGAGTTCGCGGAACTTAAATCACAACAACCAGAATTCATGGAACAACTAATTTCAACAGCCCGTATTGGACGTTCTCTAGGAGTTCACTTAATCCTAGCAACACAAAAACCAAATGGAGTAGTTGATGATCAAATTTGGTCAAATACAAAATTCCGTGTCTGCTTAAAAGTTCAAGATAAAGCAGATAGTATGGATATGATTAGATGTCCAGATGCGGCATCACTACATAATGTTGGTAGATTCTATCTACAAGTTGGATATAATGAATTCTTCGCCTTAGGACAATCAGCATATGCAGGTACACCATATCTAAATACAGATAAAATTAAAAGAAAAGTTGATACAAACATCGACTTTATCAATGACATTGGTTATGTAATTAGAAGTGTTGAAAAAGAAGATGATACTCCAAAAACAGAATCATATGGAGAAGAACTATCAAATATTGTTAAAACATTATACGATTTAGGTCAATCAGAAAAAAAGATTGCTAGACAATTATGGTTAGATAAAATTCCAGAAGATATTTATGTTGATGACCTAGAAAAGAAATATGATTACAAAGCTGAAAAATGCGTAATTAATCCAGTAATTGGAGAATATGATGATCCAAGAACTCAATCACAACATTTATTAACATTACCATTATCAAAAGAAGGAAATGTAATTATCTATGGTGCAGCAGGAATGGGAAAAGAAGATTTATTAAGTACAATTTTCTATTCAACAATTTTAAAACATACACCAGAAGAAATTAATTTCTATATCTTAGACTTTGGTTCTGAAACATTAAAAGTATTTGAAAATATTCCACATGTTGGAGATGTCTTATTAGCATCTGAAACAGAAAAAGTTAATAACTTATTCAAAATGTTAAAAGATGAAGTAGACTCAAGAAAAAAACTATTTGCTGAATTTGGTGGAAGTTATGAATCATATGTAACAACAAGTGGCAAAATAGTACCAACAATAGTTGTAGCAATTAACTTATTTGAAGCTTTTGACGAATCATACATGGATTTACAAGATACATTCAATATCCTAACTCGTGAAGGATCAAAATATGGAATTATCTTTATCCTAACAACAAATGGAGTAAACTTTATCAGATACAAACTAAAACAAAACTTCAAACAAAATTTTGTATTACAATTAAATGATGAAACTGATTATTCAGATGTAGTTGGTAATACACATGGGTTATACCCATCTAAAATTAAGGGTAGAGGATTAATTAAATTTAAAGAAATTTATGAATTCCAATCTGCAAAATATAAAACAAATGGAAAGAACACAGAGTATATTAAAAAGGTAGGAGAATACTTAACAACTTCATATAAAACACGTGCTCCAAAAGTACCAGTTCTTCCAAAAATTGTTAACTTTGATGAGGTTTCATCAGAAATTAAAGGACTAGACTCAATCCCAGTAGGAATTGAAAAACAAAGTCTAAATATTTCTAAGTTCGATTTAAGAACAAAACCAATAACAATTGTTTCATCTAATGAAGTTACAGGATTTGAAACATTCTTACCTGAGTTTGTAAAAGTATGCTCACATAACGAAGGTTTATCAATTAATATTATCGATGCAGAGAAAATGTTTGAAACAGAAAAATTCTCATGCAAGTATTATGATAATGACTTAGATACAATCTTTAATAAGATATATACATATGTTGAAAAAATTTATAATGCCTATGTATCTCATGGGTATAACGTAAGCGCAATATCAGGTTGCCAAGATTTACTTGTAATTATTGTAGGACTAGCTCAATTAAGAAATAAATTATCTGATGAAAATCAAGATAGAATTGAAAACTTTATGACAATGATTAAAGACCTAAGAAAGATTGCAGTAGTAATAATGGATACAATTGATAATATTAAACAATTCGAATACGAAAACTGGTATAAAACAGTAGTACCAAGCAATCATGGTATTTGGATTGGTGATGGAATTGCCGATCAATATACAATTAAATTATCTAAAAATCCAAAATACATTAAAGATGAAATTGGTAATAAATTTGGATATAGTATTAAAAAAGGTAATCCAATATTCATTAAATTATTAACTAATGCTACTGAAGAAGATGAAGGAGATGATAACGATGAATAATAAAATTCTATTAACGGTAAAAGTACCAATGATTGAAAAAAAATATGACATCAAAATTCCTATCTCTAAAAATATTGGAGTAGCTCAAGAACTATTAATAGAAACAATTAATGAATTATCTGAAGGTCATTATCCAAAGAAAAAAGATGCAGTAATAATGCTTTGCGATGGAACTGTTTTAGACAAAGATTCTATCGTAAAAGACTGCGGTTTAAAAAACGGAGATACAATTATTATTGTATAAATTGTAAAGAGGTGCAAAATTTTATATTGTACCTCTTTTTTGGTTTGACATTATGGGATAAAAATGTGATAATTAGACTATAGAATAATAGGGAGTTAAATCTATATTCTAATATTTTGGGAGGTGAAAAACACATGGCAAAAATCAATATGGATCCAGAACAAGCAATTAGTTATGGAAATCAAATTGTACAAAACGCTGCAACTTATAACACAGAAATTAAAAAAATTTACAGTATCGTAGGTGATTTAAAATCTACATGGACAGGTTCTGCTGCTCAAAGATTCACTGATAACATTGAATCATTCAAAGCAGATTATGAAAAATTCGGAACATTAATTAATGATTTCGGAGAATTACTAGTTGCAATTGGTAAAGATTACAAAGACTTAGAAGATAACCTATAATTTTTAAGGAGGCGATATATATGGCTATGACATTTAGTTCACAAGGATGTAGAGCAGCTGCTGCAGATTTAACAAAATCAGCAAATGCATTAGATTCTTTATTAAATAGTGATTTAACAGGAGTAATTAACAAAGTTAAGAATGTATATGATTCTGAAACTGCAAGTGAATTATACGCTGCATTTGATAAAATGAAAGCTAAATTCCCTGATTTTATCAAATCAGTTACAGATTGTTCAAATTACTTATCAAATACAGTAGCTCCAGCTTATGAAAAAGTTGAATCTACTGCTTCAAGCAAAATTGGATAATATTAAATTATAATTGCCTTATAAAATAAGGCATTTATAAATAAGAGTTAAAGCAATTTAACTTTTATTTATGAATAGGAGTGAGAACATGGCAAGGACTAGAAGAGAAATTCAAAATGATATTAACTATCATCAACGCATCATAAATGGATGTACTCAATCAAAAAACGGATATAATAATTCATTAAACTATGCAAAAAAAATGCTAAGCGGATTAAATTCTAGTCTGCAAAGTTTGAATGCTGCTAACGATGATTTAAAAAGATATTTTACAATATCTGGTAAATCCGCTGATGCTGGAAATGTAGAAAAACTACGCGATGAAGTTAAAGCGGCAATAAAGGATATTAATAATCAATTAATCCCTGCAATTAATACATGTATTAAAGATATGAATAATACTATTAATTATAGGAAAAATGAAATTAATAAATTAAGAAGAGAACTTGCACAAGCAACAGAATAAAGAGTGAGGTGAACATATGGGCTCTATGGTTTTAGATGTGGTAAGAGTAAATGCTTTTATTTTACCTAATCTAACAAAAGCAAAAACAACATTAAATGAAACTGCTAAATATGGAAATTCTGTTCAAAGATATGCAGGCGATTCTCCAATATCAAGCAGAAAAAACATGAATGCATCACGTGTTAGAAATTTAGCATCTGATTTAACCAAAAGATTAGGTGTAATTAGCAACAATGTAAATACAATAACAACAAAATTAGATGCAAAACTTGAAAAAGCAAAATTAATTGAAAAGAAAAATAAAGCAAAATCAACAGCTTTATCTGCAGCAGTAGGCGCTGTTGCGGGTGCAGCAGGAGCAGCTATTGGAGCTGCAACTGGAGGAATTAAAGGTGCTGTTGTAGGTGCTGCAATAGGTGCAGCAGCTGGAGTAGCTGCAAAGAAAACAAATGTTTTCTCTTCAATTGGAAAAGCCTTAAAAAATACAGGAGCAAAGATTGCTAAAAATGTAGGAAGTTTCTTCTCAGGAGTATGGAAAGGAATTAAAAACATTGGTAAATCTATAGTAAATGCCTGTAAGAAAATAGCTAAAAAAGTTGTATCTTTCGTAAAAGAAAAGATTGGACCAATCATTAAAGCAATTGGTAAAGGAATAGTTGCGGTTGGAAAATTCTTGTTTAAAACAGCAGCAACCATAGTAAACTTAGCAGTAAGTTTAGTTGAAGGTATTGTCAGCTTTGTAGAAGCAATTGGAGATGTAGTGCTTATCGTTGTTGGTGGAGTATGTTCAATAGTAACTGCAGTAGCTGACATTGTTCGAGGTGTCTGTACAGGAGAATGGGATTGGAAATGTACCAAAGCAGTATGGACAAAATGGATAATGCCATGGGTAGGATATGATTGGACATCAAAAGCTTTTGATTATGCAGCACCAGTGTTATCTCTAGGATTAGATAAATATGCCTTTGATTGGGCAAAACGTGGTGCTACTGGATATAAAATTGGAAAAGGTGTAGGGTACGTTGTAGGTATAGTTGTTGCTTCAATCTTCACAGCAGGTGGAGCAGGAGCGGTAGCTGGTGCCGGTGGAGCTGCAGCAGGAGGAGTAACCGGAACAGTTTCAACATTCGTGGCAGGTGGAGCCTCTGCGGTAGCAGGAGTTGCTAGTGGAGCAACCACTATAGCAGCAGTTTCTGCAGCAAGTACTGCAGCTGGTGCAATATCAACTACTGCTGCATCAACTGCATTTGCAGGAATTGCAAAAGCAGGACAAGAAGTTCAAAAAGGATATAATAAATTAAGTGATGAAGAAAAACAAAACTTAGGTTCAATAGGAAAGGTAATTGGAGCAAGTGCAGTAAAAGGTGGAATTGAAGCAGCTACATGGTATGTAACATATGGTGGCGGTGGAAAGAACCTAATGGCAAAACATGGTTCTAAACTAGGAGCTAAATTCAAGGGTGTAGACAAACTTGGACAAATGCTAACAAATAAGAATTCTTTAATTACGGGTAAACATATTGGACAAACCGCAGCAAAAGTAGCTAACAAAATTCTACCTAGTGTTAATGTAGCATCATTAACAAAAGCTGGAATTCAAGCTGGAAAAGCATATGCAAACGAAGCTGCAAGTGTAATAGCTGATGGAGACTTTGATTTAGAATCAGCAAATACTAGCGCTATAATTAGTGCAGGAACATCATTTGTTTATGATAATACATTTGGTTCTTGGTTCTCAAATGCACATAAGATTGCAGACGAAGCCAAAAATGCTAATACAGCATCCACAGATGCTGCCGGAATGATTCCAAATCAAGGTGGAGAAGCAGTAAAACAAAGTATGAAAGAATCAATTAAATCTAAGCTAACAGATATTGCGATTAAAGTAGATCCAATCACTGGATTCGCCGGAGCCGATGAAGGTGGAAAGAAAATTGTTGGTGGAGGAATTAAGAGTTGGATGAAAGATGTCGGAAATAATCTGATACCATCAGCATAGTGAGGTGAAAGTATATGGCAAATAATAAAAGTGGATTTAATGGAATGCTAAATAGATTTTATGAAAATGGACTTTTAAAAGAAGTTTATAAATCAGAAACAGCAACAGTATGCAATGCTTTTGATCAATTCTATATAGCTTTCAGTAATGAACTGGTAGCACAATATGAAGATGGAAGATTTCCAGGATTCATAATGAATTCAAATGGTCTTCGTAGTATTGTAGAAGATAATAACTTTGTAAATAGATACTTTGGAAGTTTATCTTCTAAAGGGCAAGATGAAGTACTTGTGTTGTTAGATGAAACGTTATTCCAACATTTTGCAACTCATAAAGCAGAATTTTCAAAACGACCACCAAGAGTAGACTTAGCATACGAACAACAAGTTATGGCAATGCAAGGAAAACAAGGAGAATTAGCATCGATGCTTGAAGAACAACAAGCACAAAGCTTAGCAGCGGCACAATATCAATCTGTGCCATCACAAAAATAGATTATTAAATAGAAGGAGAATAAAAAGATGAAAGAAGAACACGGAAAATTTCTACCAGCAGGTAGTGTTGTTCTATTAGAAGGAGCAACAAAAAGATTAATGATCACTGGATTCTGTACTATGGATAGTGCACAAAGTGACGTTATGTATGACTATTGTGGATGCTTATATCCAGAAGGGATGATTTCAAGTGATGAAACAGCATTATTCAATCACGATCAAATCAAAGAAATCTATCACGTTGGATTCTCTGATGAAGAAGAAGTAGCATTCAAAGAAAAATTAGGAGAATTAATAAATGCTAACGGAGTAGTTTCTGAAAGTGCACCAGCATCAGTATTAGAAAAACCAGCAGCAGCTGAAGAAGCACCAGTACCTCCAATTGGTCCAGGACTTCCAGGATATGTAGCACCTAAGAAAGAAGAACCAAAATTAGAAGATATTCCACCTGTTGGACCAGGGTTACCAGGTTATGTAGCTCCAAAAGTTGAAGCAGCTCCAGCAGCTCCAGCTCAACCAGCTGCACCAGCAGATGTAACAAATATTCAATTTGATTAATAAAAAGATTGGCTAAGCCAATTTTTTTGTTGAAAACATTAAATAAAAGTTGAATTTTTAGAAAAATATGCTATAATATAAGCAGAAAGGAGTGGGAAAGAGAAAATTTCCCACTCTTATTATTTAGGAGGTGAATTCATGAAAGAACAAGTAGCAGAACTTGTAAATGAATCTATTAAAGAATTAGGAGTATTTGTAGATGATGCCTACATCGCAAATGAAGAAGGTAAAAAAATCTTCAACATAGTTCTAGACAGTGAGGAAATAATTGATTTAAACAAAATTACAGACGCCTCAAGAATAATAAATAAAATTATGGACAAAAATGCTAAGTTATTAGACGATGCTGATGAACTAGACATTTTTTCAAAAGAGAAGGGAGACATTGAATAATGAACGGTAAAGAATTTAAAAAAGCATTAGATAATATCGTAAAAGAAAAAGATATCGATCCAGAAGTAGTATATAATGCTATGGAATTAGCATTAACTTCTGCATACAAGAAAAATTTTAACTCTAAAACAAATGTAAAAGTATTATTTGATCGTGCTACAGGAGAAATTAAAGTATATTCATTCTTAACAGTTGTTGAAGATGACAAAATGACTAAAGAAGAATATGAAGATTATCTATTTGAACAATACTCTGATGATGACGATGAAGAAGAGGAAGAAGAAATTCCAGCAGAAGGTGAAGAAGGAGAAGAAAAAGAAACAATTTCTTACTTCAATCCTGAAACTGAAATCAAAGTATCAGACGCTAAGAAATTAGATAAGACATTAGAAATTGGAGATACAATTGATACAGAAGTAACTCCAAAAGACTTTGGACGTGTAGCTGCTTCAACTGCTAAACAAGTAGTAGTACAAAAAATTAGAGAAGCTGAAAGAAACAGCATCATGGAAGAATTTGGAGACAAACAAGATGAATTACTAATTGGTACAGTAGCTTTAGAAGATACTGATAACTACTTCATCGATTTAGGTCGTACAAATGGTATCTTACCTAAAAAAGATATTATTCCAGGTGAAAAAATTGAAATGGGTTCTCAAATTAAAGTTTATGTATCTAAAGTAGACAATAATGGAAAGAACTTACTTATCTTATTAAGTAGAGCACATTATGGATTTGTAAAAAGATTATTCGAACTTGAAATTCCAGAAATCAATGATGGAACAGTTATGTTATTCTCAGTAGCAAGAGATGCTGGAAATAGAAGTAAAGTTGCGGTATATTCAGAAAATCCACAAGTAGATCCAATTGGAGCTTGTATCGGTGAAAAAGGTTCAAGAATTGCTCGTATTATCGAAGAATTACATGGAGAAAAACTTGATGTAGTTAAATATGACAAAGACCCAGCTATTTTCATTGAAAATGCTTTATCACCAGCAAAAGAATTAACAGTAGCAATTACTGATCCAAAGAAACAAGAAGCAATGGTTATTGCTGATGGAGATAACTTCTCATTAGCAATTGGTAAAAAAGGACAAAATGCTCGTTTAGCTTCAAAATTAACACATTACAAAATTGATATTAAAACAACAGAACAAGCAAGAGAAGCAGGAATCAATTTTAGATAATAGGAGGTCTTCATGAAAGTAAAAAAAGTACCTTTAAGATCATGTGTTATCACAAAAGAACAATTACCAAAACAAGAACTTTTAAGAATTGTAAGAACACCATTTGGAGAAGTTCAAGTTGATGAAACTGGAAAGTTAAATGGTAGAGGAGCATATATTAAAAAAGATATTGAAGTTCTAGAAAAAGCAAAAAAAACAGGATTACTTGCTAAAAGATTAGAATGTACCATATCAGATGAAGTATATGAAGAAATAAGAAAAATAATAGAAAAATAGAAAAGTGAGGTGAGTCTTTATGATGACTTTAGAAGATTATGCATTAGATGTCAACAAAACGATTGATGAAATTAAAGCATTATGCGATAAAATCGGAATAAACTACGAAGATGAGAACTCATTGTTAAATGAAACAGATATCATCCTACTTGATAATGAACAACAAGATGAAGAAGACTATGTAACTACAGGAGATGAAGATGCTCTTGAAGAACAAAGACTTGAAGAAGAAGTAGAAGATATAGCTGAAGAATTAGCTCTAGATACAAAATTTGATTTAGAAAATTCTTCATCATTTGAAAAAGTTAAACCAAAACAAGTTAAGAAAACAGAAACTAATAAAAAAGACTTCTTAAAAGAAAGAAAGAAAATGTACAAAAATCGTGAAAAATTACAAAGTAACGAACAAGTACAAGATGAAAACGTAATTCTTTATAAAGAAGGAATGACAGTAACAGAACTTGCTGGACTTTTAGAAGTTGCTCCAGTTGAACTAGTTAAGAAATTAATGGGACTTGGAGTAATGGCTGGAATTAATCAATCAATCGATTATGACACAGCAGAAATTGTTGTAACAGACTACAACAAAACATTAAAGAAAGAAGAAACTGCTGATATTTCAAACTTTGAAAATTTTGAAATTGAAGATAGAGAAGAAGATTTAGTAGAACGTCCACCAGTAGTAACAATCATGGGACACGTTGACCATGGAAAAACTTCATTATTAGACGCAATCAGAAAGACTGATGTAGTTAGTGGAGAAGCAGGTGGAATCACTCAAGCAATTGGTGCTTACTCAGTAAAATATAATGATAAGAAATTAACATTTATTGATACACCAGGACATGCTGCATTTACTGAAATGCGTGCACGTGGAGCATCTATTACAGATATCGTAATTATCATTGTTGCTGCAGATGATGGAATAATGCCACAAACAAAAGAAGCAATTGACCATGCAAAAGCAGCAGGATGTCCAATTATTGTTGCTATCAACAAAATTGATAAACCAGAAGCAAACGTTGAAAGAGTAATGACAGGATTAGTTGAAAATGGACTTACTCCAGAAGCATGGGGTGGAGATATTATCGTAAATCAAATTTCTGCTAAAACAGGTGTAGGAATTAACGAATTATTAGAAAATATCTTACTAGTTGCTGAAATGGAAAACTTAAAAGCAAATCCAAACAGATATGCATCAGGAGCTGTAATTGAATCTAAAAAAGATTCAAAAGTAGGATCTGTTGCAACATTACTTATCCAAAACGGAACACTTCGTTTAGGGGATCCAATTGTTATTGGTAATTACTTTGGTAAAGTAAGAACATTAAAAAATGACAAAGGACAAAACATTGTAGAAGCAAAACCATCTACTCCGGTAGAAGTAACTGGTATTTCAGAAGTTCCAAGTGCTGGAGATAAATTCATGGCTTTTGAATCAGAAAAACAAGCTAAGCAAATTGCTGAAGAAAGAGCACTTCGTTCTAAAGCAAGTGATACAAACTTCTCAGGAATGAGTTTAGATGACTTGTTTGGACAAATCCAAATTGGTGTAAAAGAAATTAATGTAGTATTAAAAGCAGACGTAAACGGAAGTTTGGAAGCTGTTAAAAATGCTTTAGAAAAAATTGATGTTGAAGGAGTAAAAGTAAAAGTTATTCGTTCAGCTGTAGGAGCAATCACAGAAAGTGATATCGTATTAGCTTCAGCATCAAAAGCATTAATTATTGGATTCAATGTTCGTGCATCAGGTAAATCACTTGATACAGCAAAAGAATATGGAATCACAATTAAAACATATGACATTATCTATAAAGTTGTAGAAGATATGGAAGCTGCAATGAAAGGTATGTTAGATCCAGAATTCGAAGAAAAAGTTTTAGGTACATTAGAAATAAGACAAATCTTCAAGTTCTCAAAAGTTGGATTAATTGCTGGATGTCACGTAACTAACGGAGTTGTTAAAAACGGACAAAAAGCAAGAATTATTAGAGATGACGTTGTAGTATACAATGGTTCAATCAAAACATTACAACACGAAAAAGACCAAGTTAAAGAAGTTAAGAAAGACATGGATTGTGGATTAACTTTAGAAAACTGTCAAGACTACAAGGAAAACGATGTTATTGAAGTATACGAATTAGTAGAAATCAAAAGATAACATCTCAGGGAGTTTAAATGGAAGAAGAAAATGATACCAATCAAAAAAGAGAAATGATTAGTAATTGGTTATTAAATGAAAATACGCTACTATTGGTTACTAAGGCTGAAGACGAACAATATCCAGTAGCATCAATTAGATACATAAAATATGGAGAAGTTCGTCATAAAGACCTTGCGGTACTAACTCCAGATATAAAAGTTGAATATAATGAAAAAATGATTGCAATGTTTAGAAAAGAAGGTAAGGTTGTACCAAGATATAAATTAGTGTATGTCTATGATACAGTTACTCAAGAGTTTGTTGGCTCATCAAACATGCATCTACATTATTCAGCCAGTAAATATGCCGGAGCTATGCCAAAAACATTAGGAGCGAAAAAGAAGTAGACAATAAGGAGGTCTTCTACTATGGCAAACAATGTAAAAATAGAAAGACTAAATCATGCATTTCAAGAAGAAATAAGTATGATTTTAATGACTGAAATCAAAGACGAAGATATTAAATTCGTCACAATCACAGGAGTAGAAACAACATCAGACTTAGGATTCGCAAAAGTATATTTCACAGTATTAGATGATACTAAAAGAGAAAGTACTTTAGAAGCTTTAAATGGTGCTGCATCATTTATCCGTGGTGAACTATCAAAAAGAGTAGAGATTCGTCATACTCCAGAATTAAAATTTATTTATGATACATCAATTGAATATGGAAATCATATTGAAAAGATTATTGAACAAATAAATGAAGAAAAATAATAAAAAGGACCATACTTAATAGTATGGTCTTTTTTTATTACTTAATCTTTTGTTTTACTTTTCTCATATAATCTATTGGATATTTATACTTAGTTAACTCACTACAAACATCATGCCCATCTTGTTCTCTAAACCATTTATAAAAGTCAGTATCACTCAAATCACTATGATTTTTAGTACCTTTAATTAATGCAGAAAAAAGTAACCAACTAGCTTCATCATAATTAATGCTTTTAACAGATTCTCTTTCATTCATAGGTACATTGCAATAACGTTCAGTATCAATAAGAATAATATCTTGTTCAGTAAATATTGTATTTTCCAAATTAGCATCTCTTGCTTCAATAGAAGCTAAAGATAGTTTATCAAAAGAATCAAAAATCTCAGAAAAATTATCAGTTAAATAATCACTACTTCTAGTTAAAATGTCTTTAGTACAACTTCTATAAAAGGGCATTAAAAACGCTCTATAATTACCAGATTTATTAAATAGATATTCTTGTATCTGAAAAAAATGTTTCAACTCTAAATCTTGAAGTCTTTGTTCAAATTCTAAATCTGGTTCCTGCCAAGGAAATACACGAAATCTTTTTAAACATCTACCATCAGCAGTTTTATAAACTCTATGACTATTAAGTGGATGACTAATTTTATCAGTAATAGGAACTCTAACTAGTTTATAATTACTATCATAAAAATACATATTCTTTCACCTAATCGTTATTCTATCAGACAACATCTTTTATGTAAAGAAATGAAAAATTATAACTTTTCTTTTGAAATACCACATGTCTTACTTATAGGATCAATAAATATTCCAGACTTTATTGGATAATAACTTAATATAGTAAAAATAACATATACAATAATTACTAGAATTATTGTTATATTCTCAAAACCCAAATTATCTTTATTCATTATTTTATATGCAATTATTTCAGCTAAAACAATTGTAATAAACATAATAAAAATGGTAACAGGAAAGTTTTCTCCAATTATAATATAAATAGGTAAAAAGACAATTAAAAAAATAGGTATAGATGAAATAGCACCTATAAAATTAGAAAAACAAATATTATTAAAATCTAATTTTTTCTTCAAAACAATAATCTTTTGAATAACTCCAGATATAATGATGCTACCAAATAGTATTTTCATGTGTTCCCAAATACTTTCATTAATTGGTGCAAAAATACTTGTTATAAAAGATGGAAATTTATCATAAACAAAATGAAGTGGAAAACATAAAAGAAAAGCTAAAACAATTCCTAATATTTTTAATTTTTTTCTTGTCATATAATCACCTTATTAATATTATTCAAATACTATAAATATTTATTCATATTAGTGTAAATATAAAATCTTTTTTCTTTAATAAAACACCTTATTATGATAAAATACTAATATAGAAAGGTAGATGATACTATGACAAAAACAAGAACAAAATACAATGACTGTTGGATGTATATATTACTATTATCAACATTAGTTATTTTAACTGAATCAATAAAAACATTTAATTTTAATTTATTTAATGTAGAAATTACTTATGCAATATTTTCAATACCAATAATTTATGCAATAACAAATTATATTACAAAAAAATATGGTTTTAGAAGAACATTAACAGGAATTATCGTATCTGCAATATCTGTTGTCTTATTTGTAATCATAATGAATTTCGCAATAGGAAGAACAATTGAATTTGGTAGTCTAACAGGTGGACTACTTGGATATTTAATAAGTCAAATAGTTAATACTATGATTTATAAATTCTTACTAGTAAATACTAATTCTCCATACATATTAGTATTACTAAATTACATATTTGGTTACATAGTATTTTATATGATATATACAATTATACATTTAGATATGATTATACTTGATACATTCTGGATATCATATTTTGTAGTATTAGTAATTCAATCAATAATGTCTATAGGACTAGCTCTTTTAGATAAAAAAGTACTAGTTGGAATAGGTAAGGATGATTAATCCTTACTTTTTTGTTATAATATACATATAGAAAGAAGTGATTTATATGCAATGTATTTCATGTGGAAAAAAATTAACTGAAAAAGATAAAATATGTCCAAAATGTGGAAAGAAACAACCTCTAGCTGAAAATGAAAATATTACAAGATTTCCATTACTTAAATCATTATCACCAATATTTTTATTAATTGGTTTGGTTTTAGTACCACTAGGTTTAACAGGAATTGCATTTTTAATATTTATTTCAATTCAAGAAAAAATATCAGTTTTAAGATTTATTATTGGTTTAGTAAACATCTTATTTGTAACAGCATTACCATTTATTCTAGCTTATATTTTTAAACAAATTAAGTAGGTGAATAATATGTATTTAGAAAAAAACTATGATGATTTTCAAGAAATAGTAATTACAAGTAAAGAATTAATAAAAGATTTTATAAACACTCATATAAAAATATGGGAAGAAGATATTTTAAAATTTGAAAATTTTAAAGACTTACTAAATATAGAAAATATAAAAAGTATAGAATTTTACTCATATATTAGTATTACAGAAGATTTAAATTATACTTTTATTTTTAATGATAACTCAAGAAGAAACTTTTATTTAGATAATGAAGTAATACTAACATGGTTGAACAACCATACTTTAATAAAATAGGAGTTAACTATGAAAAAAGTACTAGAGAAAATAATTTATTATATATTTTTAACTATAGCCTTTCTAATATTACCATTTAGTATTAGAAATATATATTTATCAATATTAGTAAAATCACCACCATTAGATTTAACAATAGATATCTTATCAGGATTATTTATATTTTTATATCCTTTAGCAATAGCACTAATGATAAGATATCATATAAAAAATAATAAATGGCCAATTATAGATATAGATGAAGAGGATTAATATGCAAAAAGAAGAATATATAAAATATGTAAAAGAAAATTATCAAAATAAAGCACAAGAATTATTATTACAACAAATAGAATTATTTTTTAATCCAGGAGAAATTAAAAAAAATAAATATAATCAAGGAGACGAAGTCTTCTTAAAAAAAGGTACCCATATTCATGGTGTACCTAGTGTTATAGATAGTCTAGACTGGGTAGTAGAAAATGGTTTTATTGGTAATGATTTTACAAATCATTCAGTAGCTAATAAAATTAAAAGTAGTATAGGTATGTGGGATATTCAAAAAGATATGACTTTAAAAGATTACATCACAGAATATAGTGGTTTTACCATTACTTATACAATAGGAAGAGGACCAGGTTCAAAAGAAATAACTGAACTTATCCCATATCATAAATTCGATGAATATACCGAAAAAATTAATGATGATGAAAATATTTGGATGTACTGGGGAGATCAAACAAAAGAAGTTAGATTCTTACCAAGTTTAGTAGCAAACAAAAGACAATTAGCATTTATCTTAAATATGGAAAGTGACTATGCTAAAGAACTTGTACAAAATGATGTCTGGAATGAAGAACTTGATGAAGAAACAGTAAAACCATTTATTGATTATCGTTACCTAGAAAAATTCTTAAAAGAAAGACATAATAGAAATGCTCAGACTACTGATAGAGAAACTGCTATTATGTTTGGCCTTCCACCATGCCTAATTGAAGGTGTATTTGTTGGAAGAAGAATAGAAAATGATCAAGAAACATTAAATTATATAAAAGAAAAACTACCAGACTGTTACATCTGTAATCTAGATGGAAAAGTAATAGTAGGTAATTAAGAGGAGTGGTAGTATGAAACACTATTTTGGACTAGAAAGTGACTTTGAACTTTCCTTTCTAGGACCAGTTCATTTATTATTAATTGCAATAACTATATTATCAATATTTTTAATTTATAAATTTAGAGATAAACTAAAAAAATATGAAATAATAAGAAAAATAATTCCAATAATATTATTTTCAAATATGGTTATTTATATTGCAGGAGCAATAATAGCAGGAATATATGACATAAAGGTACATTTACCAATTCACTATTGTTACATAACAGGATTTTTATTCCAATACATGTTGTTAAAACAAAAAAAGAATTGGTTTAATATGTTATATTATGCAATATTCTTCTGCACAATTACAGTTGTTATATTTCAAGATCCAGCCATAACACCAGATAGATATGAATTTATATTATTAGTGGTGTCACACCACTTTTTACTAATAAGTAGTTTCTATACATTATATGTATTAGATTACCCAGTTAATGTAAAAGGTTATAAACCATTTGTAATATATTCAGTAATCGTTTATACAACAGTATTTATTTTAAATAGAATACTTGGTACAGACTATATATTTAATTCAACATTACCACCATGGATTTATGAAATACTACCATTTGTAAAAGCATTACCACCACTAGTATGGTTAATACTTTTAAGTATTCCACTACTAGCATTAGCATATTTACCAATTAAACATAAAAATAAAATAACAAAAGCAAATTAATATATTGATTTGCTTTTCTTATGATATAATAAACTCGAGACATAAAATAAGGAGTGACATTATGGCATTTATAGAATTTAAAAATGTAAAAAAGGAATATCGTGGAGAAGTAAAAGTACAAGCAGTAAACGACTGTTCATTTAAAATAAATGAAGGAGAATTTGTAGTAATATTAGGCGCTAGTGGAGCAGGAAAAACAACAATTCTTAATATGTTAGGAGGTATGGATACTCCAACAGAAGGACAAATCTTTGTAAATGAAAAAGAAATAACAAAACTAGATTATAATGAACTAATTGATTATCGTCGTCATGATATTGGATTTGTATTTCAATTCTATAATTTAATTGCAAATCTTACAACATTAGAAAACATAGAACTAGCATGTCAATTATCAAAAGATGCCTTAGAACCAAGAATTATTTTGAAGTTAGTAGGTCTTGAAGATAGATTAAATAACTTCCCATCACAATTATCAGGAGGAGAACAACAAAGAGTTGCTATAGCAAGAGCAATTGCTAAAAATCCAAAACTTTTACTTTGTGATGAACCAACAGGTGCCCTTGATTCTAAAACAGGTAAAATGATCATAGACTTACTTTATAAAACATGTAAAGAAATGAAAATGACAACAGTATTAATCACACACAATGCAGATATTGCAAAAATTGCTGACAAAGTAATTACAATAGCCAATGGTAAAGTTGAAAGTATCGAAACAAAAGATATGATTAAAAAAGATAAAACTCAAAAAGAAGAACAAAAAAATAAGAAACCAAAAAGTAAAAAAAAGAAAAAAACTAACTAGAATGAGTGGTGCTAAAAAATGCTTTTAAAAAATACAATTAGAAAAATTAAAAAGTCTTTTGGTAGATACTTATCACTACTAATTATTATATTTTTAGGAGTAGGATTTTACACAGGTATAACAACGGCTATACCTGATATGGCAAATAAACAATCAGAGTATTATGAAGATACAAAAGCAGCAGACTTAAAAGTAATCAGTACCCTAGGTTTTACTGATGCTGATGTAGAAGCCATGCATTTAACAGGAGTAACTCAAACTCTTGGAACATATTCAAAAGATGTTTTAGTAGATGAAAATGCAATTAGAGTCCATGCTATTGAAGAAAAAATAAACAAAGTAGAATTAATTGAAGGAAGACTTCCTAAAAAAGAAAATGAATGTCTTGCTGATAATGTTTATTATCAAGTAGGAGATAAAATCAAAATAAATGATGACTACAAAGATAATTTAAAAGTAACAGAATATAAAGTAGTAGGAACAATAATTTCACCACTTTATTCTGGTAATGAATATGGTACAACACAAATAGGAAATGGAAAACTATATTCATTCATATTTATTAATAAAGATAATTTTGATTATGAATACTATACAGAAGCATATTTAACTATTGATAAAAAGAAAAGTGATGTGCCATACTCAGAAGGATATGTATTAAAAACAGATAAAATAACATCGCAATTATCAGTAGTAAAAAATGAACAACTAACAAGTAGAAAAGATGAAATAATAAGAAAAAGTCATGGAACAATAACAGATAAAGACTTACGTCATCATACTTGGTATATCCAAGATAGAGATGAATTTATCCCAACATATACAATATTAGACAGTCAATTTGATCAAGTAATGACAATAGCTAATGTAATACCATTATTCTTTATTTTAATTGTTGCATTAATGACATCAAATACAATGACTAGAATGATTAAAGAAGAACGTGGAGAAATGGGAACACTTTTGTCACTAGGATTTAGTAGTGAAGAAATAATTAATAATTATTTAATCTATGTTTTATCTGCAACATCAATTGGAGCAACACTAGGATATTTTATTGGAACATTAACACTACCCAAATTAGTATTTTATTGTTTCCCATTAAACTTCCCAGATATAACGTATACATTTAGACCAGTATTATTTATAGCATCACTTGCTGTATCCTTAGTCTTAATGTCATGGGTAACAACGTCATCTGCAGAAAAAGAACTTAAACAAGCACCAGCTTATTTATTAAGACCAGAACCTCCAAAAAAAGGACAAAAGATTTTACTAGAAAAAGTTCACTTTATTTGGGATAAATTATCATTCTCAACAAAAACAACACTTAGAAATATAAGTAGATATAAAAAACGTGTTTTAATAACACTAATAGGTGCTGCAGGATGTACATTTATGATAATGATAGGATTAGCCCTAAAAGATAGTATTAATACAGTAGGAGATAAACAATATAGTGATTTATTTAGATATGATAATTTAATTATCTTAAATAAAGGAATATCTGAAACAGATGCAAAATTAGATGAAAAATTAGAACCATTAGTAAAAGATGAACTATTAATTCATCAAGAACCATATAAAGTAGTAAATGATAAGAAATCATTAGATATTTATTTAATGTCACCTAAATATACAAATGAACAATTTTATAAATACTTTAATTTAAAAGAAAAAGATAATAATAAAAAATTAAAGTTAAACAATAAAGGTGTAATTATAACTCCTAAAGTTGCAGAAAGATTCGAACTTGAAATAGGTGATGAACTAACAATAGAATCACTAAATAATAAAGAATATAAATTAAAAGTATCTGGTATCACAGAAAACTATGTATCAAATTATATTTATATTTCAAAAGATTACTATAAAGAAATATTTGGAACTGATGCATTATATAATGTAATTGCATCTACAAATGTAGAAAAAAATACAAATAAAATAGCTAATGAATTATTAAAAGAAGAAAATATTGTAAGTATTAATTTTAGTAAAGAATTATTAAAAAATGCTAATGAAGCAGTAAAAGGATTAAATGCAGTTATAGCTTTACTTGTAGTTATTTCATCAGCTTTAGCATTCACTGTATTATATAATTTAACTAGTATAAATATAAGTGAAAGAACAAGAGAAATTGCCACATTAAAAGTATTAGGATTTACTGATAATGAATCAAATGCCTACATCTATAGAGAAACATTAATTACTGTAATTATAGGCATTATAATAGGTTTATTAATTACTAAACCACTACATGGAATGGTAATGGCTCTACTTGAAGTAGATCATATGATGTTCTTACGTACAATAGAATTTAAAAGTTATGTATTTTCATCATTACTTACATTAATATTCGCAATAATAATGTTATTTATAACATATTATAAAATAAAACAAATAGACATGATTGAATCATTAAAATCAGTAGAATAAAATAAGCAAGCATAGTGCTTGCTTTTATGTTATAATTAAGAAGTAGCTTTTTTGAAAGGATAAGAATCATGAGTAATAATATAAATTGGTGTCAAAAACTTCAAAAGTTTTGGCAACAAAAAGAAATTGATAAAATAATTGAATTATTTTCTGAAGATGTAATTTATTATGAAGAACCAAACAATAAAATAACATACAAAGAATTAATAAATGTTTGGTCAGAAATAAAAAATCAAAATACCAATAATTTAGAATTTAAAATATTATTAGAAGATAATAATAAATGCATTGCAAATTTTATATTAAAAGAAAATACAACTATAGATATGATATATGAAATTGAATTAAATGATGAAAATAAATGTATTTATTTTAAACAATGGTATATGGAATATTAGGAGGGTATTATGAAACAAGACTTAACAGAAATGGCAAAACAATTAGTTAAAGAATGCCATGGATTTATAGAAGCAAACAACTACGAAGTACTAAAAGTTGAAGAAAACTATTGTGAATTAACTGGTACAATTACAGAAACAAGTACTAATCACTTTGGTGCAGCCCATGGTGGATATATCTTTGGACTTGCTGATACAGCAGCAGGAATAGCTGCAATGACAGATGGAAGAACTGCAGTAACTATTTCATCAAATATTGATTATTTAAAAGCAGCTAAAACAAAAGTATTAAAAGCAATCACAACATGTACAAAAAGTGGTAAAACAATTTCCTTCTTTGAAGTAAAAATATTTGATGAAGAAGAAAACCTAGTTGCTAAAGCAAACGTAAATTACTGTTACATTTCAAAATAAAAGACCAGAATTAAAGTTCTGATCTTTTTTTGTATTCACTTTTAATAATACTTTCTATCTCTTCTGGACTTTCTTCACACCCAGTATTTAACCATCTCTTAATAACTGCATTAAGCCCAGCTTCAAAGAAATCAATATGATATTCAATAAATTCATTATTCGGATAAAATCTTTTCATTTCGCTATTTAAATCATACATAAAAAAACTCTTATCAAAATTTGTATTTAACTTAAAAAATGTCTTATAAAATATTTGATTTTCCTTAATATGTTTAAATAACTTTAAAAAGTCATAAGAATGTTTCTTTTCAGTAGACTCTTCTTTATAAATATCTAAAAACATCTCTAACATAATCTTATTAATTTGATCAACTAAATCATAAATGTCTATAAAATTAGCATAAAAAGTAGATCTATTTATATCAGCTAATTTACAAATATCTGTAACTGTTATCTCATTAACATCTCTAGTTTGTAATTCATTTACAAACACATTCATAATTTTTTGTTTAGACTCTTTTTTTCGTTTATTATTCGCAACATTCATAATAAAACTCCTTTATTCCAACACTTTAACAAAATCTGATGATTGTTTTTGCATCTTGCAAATATTATACTAAAAGTGTATTAAAACAACAAGTGTTGGTTTATACGAAAGGAGAAAAATATGTCAAAAATCGTTGATACAAACAAGAAGATAGAAAAAGCAGTAGTAGAAGCATACAACAAAGTAGAAGATACAGTTGTTAGTACATACAAGAAAGTAGAAGATAAATTTGTAGATACTTTCTTAGCAAAAGATGGAGAAACTACTGAAGAAGCAAAAAAAAGAATGCAAAAAGAACAAGCTGAATTAGAAGCAAAAAATAAAGCTTTAGTTGAAGAATCTATTAAAAAAAGTACAGAAATTAACAAATAATTAAGGAGATAATAAAATGAAAAAAGAAACACTATTACAAATTATTTTAGGTACAATTGGTGGTTTAGTATTTGCAATTGGTATGTGTATGTGCTTATTACCAGAATGGGATATGTTTACACCAGGAGTAGTAACTACAATTATTGGATTTTTAATCCTTTTAGCAATCATTCCAATTTATAGAAAAAATCATCCAAGAAAACCTCATGGTCCAGTAAACTGGGGATTAGTTCTTACATGGACTATAGGAGTAGTAGGAGCCCTAGTTATGGGATTTGGTATGAGTAGAATCCTAGTTGATGATGCTTCTAAAACAGATATGATTGTAGGTTTAATTACAGGTGTAGTTGGACTAATTGTATGTGTATTAAATTATCCAGTTTATTCTTATATTAAATCAGATAAAAAATAATGTTAAAGAAAATAAGAAATCTAGATAAAAAAGATAGAACAATGTATATATTAAGATTTACATTAACCATTAATATTATCCTGGCAATAGTAAAATATATTTTAGCTTTTACATTGCCATCGATGTGGTTCTTCGTAAATGCCTTATTCTTAACAGTTCTTTCTATATCTAGATTTTTTTCAATTAAAGATTATCGAATTATTCGTCTATCTAAAGGCAAAATTGAAAATAAAAAAATAGGATATAAGAATTATTTAAGAAATGGAGTATTATTAATATTTTTAGGACTAATGTATTTCTTTGTTAGTGTCTATATTTACTACAAAGGAACAAATACTAATATGCATGAATATTTAACTTATTTAGTAGCATTAAATGCCTTTTGGTCAATAAGTTGGGCAATATATGGAATAATTAAATATAAAAAGAATAATAACCCAATTTTAAAGTCAGTAAAAATGACCAACTTTGCCAATGCTTTAACGTCAATGGTCTTAACTCAAGTAACACTACTTGATACATTTGGTCCAGGATATGATTTAAGTAAAATTAATAGTTATACAGGAATGGGTGTTAGTTTAATAATTGCCATAATTGGCTTATCAATGATTATAGGAATAAAAAAGATAGACTATTAAATCTATCTTTTTTTGTAGTATAATAAATATATAGTTGGAGGATACATATGAAGAATATCTTAGAAATAAAAAATTTAACTAAATATTATGGAAAAACACTCGCAGTAAAAGATTTATCATTAGAACTTCATGCCGGAGAAATATTTGGTTTTATCGGACCTAATGGTGCCGGTAAATCAACAACAATCCGTTCCATAATGAATTTAATAAATAAAACAAAAGGAGAAGTATATTTTCTTGGAGAAACACTAACAAAAGATAATCTAACACTAAAAAAACAAATAGGTTATCTTCCAAGTGAAGTATTTCTTTACGAAGATTTAACAGTCAAAGAAATGTTAGATTATCATGAAAGTTTTTATAAGAAAAACTTATCTAAAAGAAGAAAAGAATTAGTAAAAAGATTAAAACTAGATGAATCAAAAAAAATAGAAGATTTATCTCTTGGTAATCAAAAAAAATTAGGAATAGTTCTTGCCTTTATGCATGAACCAAAACTATTAATTTTAGATGAACCAACTAGTGGATTAGATCCAATCATGCAACAAGTATTTTATGATTTACTGCAAGAAGAAAAAGAAAAAGGAACTACTATTTTTTATTCAACTCATATCTTAAGTGAAATATCAAAAATATGCGATAGAGTTGGAATAATAAAAGAAGGAAATCTTTTAAAGGTAGAAAGTATTAAAGAACTTCAATCAAAGAATTTAACTAATGTTACAATAACTTCAAATGAAATAGAAAAAATAACTAAAGAATTAAATGTAGAAGTAGAAACTCTAGATGAAAAAACTATTAAGTTTAAGAATACATTAGATTCAAATAATCTAATTAAAATACTTTCAAAATATGAAATAGAAAAACTATTAATAGAAGAACCAACTCTAGAAGATATCTTCTTACATTACTATAAATAGGAGGTAATTATGTTTAAAAGAGAATATAAATTTAATTTTAAAAGTTTCTTAATTTGGACAGTAATAACTCTAGGAATATTTCTACTTGTATATTTAATGTATCCATCTATTGTCGCAAGTGATAACGTTAAAATGATTGATGAAATGATGAAAGTATTTCCTCCCGAAATGCTAAAAGCTTTTAATATGGATATCGCATCAATGGATAGTGCATATGGCTGGCTTAAATCAGAAGGCTTTGTATTTGTTTTACTAATAATAGGATGTTATGCTGGAATACTTGGTTCAAATATATTACTTAAAGAAGAGAATGATAAAACAATAGAATATCTAAATAGTCTTCCAATAAAGAGAACAAC
>JAGARQ010000060.1 GCA_017622175.1 Bacilli bacterium
ATCATATACAACAACATCACCAGGTTTTAAAAAACGAGCTTTTAAACCAGATAATGTTTTAGAACCACCAATAATATCAATAGAACTTCCTGATGAATCTGTACTCATTGATGGAAAAATAGTAACAGTTGAATTACTAGATTGTGACTTATTCGCATAAAAACCAATGGAGAAGTTATCACTACTAGGACTTACACTTGCACTAGACGAAATATTTAAAGTAGTTGAAAAGGCTGCAAAACCTACTCCTAAAGTTACAATTGCAATTACTAACACAATAATTGTTAAAACTTTTGTTTTTCTATAAGAACTCATCTAATCACCTATTACTACACTATCTCCTATCATAATTTTACAATAATACATAAAAGAATAATATAATAATCAACTAATTAAACAATTACTTTACACAAAAAAAGTAGTCCTTCGACTACTCTTTATTTGTATTAGCTAATTCTTGATAATACTTGTATCTGTCTTCTGCATTCTTTTTATTCTCATCAAGAATCTCTTTTGAATTTTTAACTAATTTATCAAGTGCTCTATATCTATCTTCTCCACTAATAAATTCTTCATATTTAGAAAAGTCTGCTTGACTATCTAACTTAAATTCATTAGTAACAGGACTATAGTGGAATAATGGGAAATATCCAGATAATGTTGCATCTTTTTCTTCTTGAATAGAATTCTTCATACCTTTAATTATTCCTTGAGCTATACATGGTGCATAAGCAATAATAATACTTGGTCCATCATAAGCCTCAGCTTCTTTTAAAATCTTAATTGTATGAGTTGGATTAGCACCAAGTGATATAGTTCCTACATATACATGTGGATAAGTAAGTGCAATTTTCGCTAAATCTTTCTTCGCAGTTTGTTTACCATTAGAAGCAAACTTCGCAACTGCTCCTGTTCTAGTAGACTTAGAAGCTTGTCCACCTGTATTAGAATATACTTCTGTATCAAGTACTAAAATATTAACATTTTCTTTATTCGCAAGAACATGGTCAATTCCATTATAACCAATGTCATATGCCCAACCATCTCCACCAATCATCCAAACAGATCTTGGCATGATAAAGTCTTTTAATTTTAATAATCCTTCAATCTTTGTTTCATCAATTACTTCTAATAATTTTTCTGCATTTTCTTGGGTATTATTTTCAGCATAATTTTTATAAATATCAACTTCACTCTTCTTAACAAGTTTCATGTTAGATAAAATCATATTTGAAATTCTCATTTTCATTACTTCATCAGCAATCTTCATACCATAACCAAATTCTGCATTATCTTCAAATAATGAATTAGCCCATGGTATAGAATATGGCATACTTGGCATAGAAGCTCCATAAATAGAAGAACATCCAGTTGCATTAGCAACAACCATTCTATCCCCAAATAACTGTGTTAAAAGCTTTAGATAAGGTGTTTCACCACATCCAGCACAAGCACCAGAAAATTCAAACTTAGGAGACTTAAATTGACTACCCTTAACTGTATTAGTAGGCATTACATTTTTCTTCTCACTAACTTCATTAAATAAATATTTAGACTCTTCATCTTTCTTAAGTTTCTTTATTTCTTCTTTAGCTTTCATAATGATAGCTTTAGCACCCTTCTTACCAGGACACACTTCACTACATAATCCACAACCAGTACAATCTTCAATACTAACCCCAATACTAAATTTATAATTTTGATCTTTAATATTCGCATCAATTAAGTTACTTGTAACTACTTCTGGAGCATCAATAACCTCTTTTTCATTTAATAAGAAAGGTCTAATTACTCCATGTGGACATACTAATGAACATAAATTACATGAAATACAATTCTCTGAATTATAACATGGAAGCATCTCACTAATATCTCTCTTATCATACTTAGAAGTTCCAGCTTCCATTGCTCCATCAGGACTCTTTAAGAAACTACTTACAGGTAAACTATCACCTTCCATAGAATCAATTATTTGGAAAACTGTCTTCTTAGCACTAACTAAATCTTCAATAAAATCTACATAAGGAAGTTTTACTGGTACTAAGCCTTCTAAACTAGCATCAATTGCTTTAATATTCTTAGTAACAAGATCTCCTCCCTTATTACTAAATCTTACTGCTAAATTTTCTTTAATCTTATTAATAGCAAAATTAGCATCAACTATCTTACCAAGTTTAAATATTAATACCTCCATAATTGCACTAATCTTACCAGGAATACCAGCTTCTCTAGCATATTTTTCAGCATCTATAATAAACATCTTAACATTTCTACTTTGTAAAATCTTTTTATCATGACTACTCATCATTGCAAGAATTTCATCTGCACTCTTACTAGTATTAACAACAAATACTCCCTTAGTATTAATTTTTTCTAACATTTTAAGTTTCTTTAAATAACTATCTTTTGTACAAACCACTAAACTAGCCTTCTCAACATAATAACTAGATTTAATTGGTTTCTTACCAAATCTTAAATTAGAAATAGTAACTCCACCACTCTTCTTAGAATCATATTGGAAATAACCTTGTACATAAGCATTTGTATAAGTACCTGTTATCTTCATTAAATCCTTAGTAGCAGAAACCATACCATCACTACCAAATCCATATACGATAAATTCTATATTCTTATTTGGAATAGCAAACTTCTTATCATAACTAATACTTAAATTAGTAACATCATCATTTATACCTACAGTAAAATTATTATGAACTTCTCTAGTATCTAGAAAATCATAAATACCCTTAATCATCGCAGGTGTTGTATTCTTACTAGAAAGACCATATCTACCACCATAAACACTAACTTTAGCATCAACTTCCTTAATAGTTTTAATAACATCAAGATATAATGGTTCACCTGCTGAACCAGGCTCTTTAGTTCTATCAAGAACTGCAATCTTTTTAACAGTCTTTGGTAAACTCTTTAAGAAATATTTAGTACTAAATGGTCTATATAAATGAACTTCTACAAGTCCAACACTTTCATTCTTAACATCAACTAAATATTCAATAGTTTCTTTAATAGTTTCACAAACTGACCCCATCGCTACAATAACTTTAGTTGCTGTCTTACTACCATAATAATTAAATGGTTTATAATCTTCTCCAGTAATCTTATTAATTTCTTGCATATATTCATTAACAATATCTGGAACTTTATCATAATAACTATTTCTTACTTCACTTGCTTGGAAATAAATATCCTCGTTTTGTGCCGTACCACGAATCAATGGCTTATTAGGATTAAGTGCTCTTTCTCTAAATTCATTTAAACTCTTTTCATCAATTAATTTCTTTAGTTTTTCAGTATCAATTTCTTCTACTTTTTGTAATTCATGACTAGTTCTAAAACCATCAAAGAAATTAACAAATGGAACTTTTCCTTTAATAGCTGCTAAATGGGCAACTCCTGTTAAATCCATAACTTGTTGTACTGAACTAGAAGCAAGCATTGCAAAACCAGTACTACGAGCTGCATAAATATCTTGATGATCTCCAAATATAGAAAGTGCATGTGTCGCTAAACTTCTTGCAGCCACATTTATAACACAAGGAAGTAATTCTCCTGCAATTTTATACATATTTGGAAGCATTAATAAAAGACCTTGACTAGCAGTATAAGTAGTTGTTAAACATCCAGATAAAAGTGACCCATGCACCATTCCTGCTGCTCCTGCTTCACTTTGCATCTCAACAACTCTAACAGGACTATCAAAATAATTCTTCTTTCCTTCATTACTCCACTTATCTGTTAACTCAGCCATAGGTGAAGCTGGAGTTATTGGATAAATCCCTGCTACCTCTGTAAAATTATATGAAACATAACTACATGCTTCATTACCATCCATTATTCTCTTCATAGTACCAATCCTTTCACTATAATTTATTATATCTCAAACTACAATAAAATAAAAGAATTTCACTTAAGAAATTCACTTTACTTATGTTGATATACTTTCCCTTTAGGAACAATCCTACTAGTTAATTTATCATAAAATTTATCCATCATTGTAAACCATTCATCACCTAATAAATTACTTAACACACCACGTGCTTCACTATATTTTTCTGGATAAGTTCTAAGTACCAAATAATCCGCAAACTGTTCTTCAAAACTCGCAACATATTTACCATAATAAGCTTCTCTAAAATAATCATCATTATGCATAGATAAAACACATTCAATATCCTCTTTCCCATAATCTAAAAAGAAAGGATTCATTCCACAAAATATAGAATCAATAATATTAGACACTTTATTATAATTATCAACGTCACTATTAAAAGCTGAAACTAATGAATAATGATCTTCTAGTAACTCTTCAATCATCTCTTCATCACTACCATCAGGATATCTTTCATAATAATCATCTTTTAATTCAGGATGTCTATCATAAAACCCTAATACATCATCAATATCCTCAGTTAAAATATCATATGCTTTATCTCTATATTTTTGTATTAATTCTGATACAAATCTTCTTTTATTTAAAAGCTTCTTTTTACATCTTCTATTTACTTCTAAAAACTCATTAGGTATTTCACCTCTTGCAAACATCTCCATTAATACATGACCAAACTCATGACATGTAACTTCTTCAGTTCCAGAAACATTAATTGCAAAATCTATTCTTTTATGTTTATCATATAAATCAATATAACTAAATGCTTCCTCAGATTTTAAAAGTCTAAAGTCAACTTGAGATAATACTGAAATATTATCAGTAATTCTTCTACTTATTTCATCAGTTTCAAACTTTTCAAATACTGAAAGTAATAATTTCATAGTTAAAAAGTCAGGATCTTCTAATCCAAGAAAAAACTCTTCATAACATTTCCTCATACTACCTCTCCCCTGTGGAAAATTATTCTAACAAAAAAGTTAGAAAAAAACAATTTTTCTAACTAATTTTACTAATATATTGTTGTAAAGTAGTATATCTATTAAGAGGTAATCTTGGTATTTTATATAAATTTACTCCAGGAGTAGCTTTTCTTCCTCCACCAATAAATCCCATCTTAAATCCAGCTTCTTGTAAAGCAGATATTCCATAATCATTGTATTCATAAAAAGGAAAACAAAATGCTTCAGTACCATCAAGTAATTCTCTGCTTATTTGTAAATCTGTAACTAACTTAGTTTTTTCTAAACACTTAAGTGGACTACCTTGTCCACCAGGACATACTCTAGGAGTATGTAAATTATGAGTATGTGAAGCAAGTTCCATATATTCTGATTTAAACTTTTCCTTTGGATACCAACCACTTATTAAAAATAAAGTAGCATTAACTTGGTATTCTTCAAGTAAAGGAATAAAACCTTCTGCTCTAGCACCATCATCTATAGTAACTAAAATACTATTCTTAGGAGCTCGTAACTTACCTTCTAAATAAAGTCTTAATTCTGTTGTATTCATTGTAAAATAATTATTTGTTTTTAAATAATTAAAATGTTCTCTAATTTGACTCTCATGATGACAAATAGCTTCATTACAAGAACTATCTCCTTCAAAGAAAATAAAGTGATAAACAGTAACTGCAACACTACTCGCAGAAACTTCACTAGTATTATTAGCTGAATAAACATTTGAAACATCTTCATTTGAAACAAATAATAATTCGTCTAAATATTCTATATAATAACCATTATCATCTTTTAACACAATTGGTTTATCAATACTATTATTAATTGTATAAACAACTTTTCCATCTCTTAATAATTTAGTATTTTCCTTAGTAACAACATTCTCATTAAATAATAAATATTTTTTATAACGATCACTTCTAGTAACTAATTCTCCCCCTACTTTTAAATCTTGATATTTAACATAATAACCTAAATCTTTTATTTTAAAATACTTTGTATCTTTATTAATATCAATCTTCTCTAAAGAAACAACCTCATCTTTAGAAATAGTACCTATACTTTCATATTTATCATTAACAAGTTCATATAATTCAGTATCTTTACTTATAGATACTACATCACCATAATGACTTTTAATTTTACTAACTAATTCTTTTTCTAAAGCTATTTTTATTTCTTCTTGATGATTCTTATACAAATAATAACCACCAAAACATCCAAGAATAATTAAAAAAATTAAAATAACAAAAATTATAAACTTCTTTTTAAATCTCCTTCTAATCTTTCTCATAATAGGCTCCTTATCTTACTAACAAAATTATAACAAACAAAAAAACTCCTATCAAGGAGTTTAAATGCTACCTTTAATTAAAGTATAAATTTGTTTATAAGTAGTTGTTGTATAATGAATACCATCTCCTGATGAAAATCCATTATTAATTAAATAAGTATTTGTATCAATATATGTAACATAACTAGATAAACCATTTTTTAATTTTAGATTAAAATTATCAATATCATCATTTAAATAATCAGCACTTCTATTTGTAGGATTAACTGATACAAAGTATAACTTACCACCTTTTTGACTAACACTAGCTACTAATCCATTAATATAACTAATATAATTATCGGCATTATACAAATCATTAACACCCATTAAAATAATAACATGAGAACCATTTGTAATTTGATTTTCAATATTAGGATATCCAGTGGATTTCATCCATTCAAGTCCCATAGACCCTTTACAACTCCAAATATCATTCTTACCTTGGTCTCCAACAGAACCTTGCATCCCCACAGTTCTAGAATCTCCAATAAATATTAATTTCTTAGTTGTAGTTTGTGCAGGTGTACTTGGTGTTGTCGGTGTAGTATTTTCACTACTAGAAGCACTCTCGTTTGTATTAGTATTCTTAGTACCAGTTTGACCATTAAAATCATCAGGATCAGTATAAATATGAGTCTTATCCTTATTAGGATCAATATAACTAGAACCTTGACTACCTGTTTGATGAGTAGCATCAGCCTGATTCCAACAACTAGCTATCTCAAAATTACCATCTAATAATTTCATCACAACATTCACAATGGCTGGTAATAAAAATAGTATAATTAGGGCAATGAACATATTCTTAAATAGAGATTTATATTTCTTTTCCTCTGGATTACTCATTAATTTAAAAAAAGCTATTCCAGCACCAATAATTGCAAGAATCGGACCAACTATCCATAAAATATTCATAAACTTTTTTATTATAGAAATAATTGCAGCAAGTCCTGGATCACCACAATTACCACTAATATTTAATAAAAACATTAACATAATAATCATTCCTTTTTGTATGTATAAACTACTACAAAAATTATAACAAACAAAAAAAGTTCTTTCAATATAAAGAACTTTTTAATTTTAATACTTATTTAATAAAGTTTGAGTTGGAGTACAATAATCAGCTTCATTAACAGAAGTTAATACTTTGTTTGCATCAAACCATCCTGCTAAACCAGAGCCACCTGTTGAATATCCATTTCCAACAAATATTTTATTTTCTTTATAATCAAGTAAAGCCATATAGTGTTGAGATGAAGTAAATGAACTACTTCCACCTTTCTTAGAACCATATACTTTAATAACTACAACTTTACCACCAGCTAAAGCATTCTTAATAGCGGCAGCTGACGTACTACCTGCTGCACAACTAAATGCACCATTACTTAAACTATTAATCGCATTACGTGGATAACTATGTCTATGTCCTGAATCAAAAACAGTCTTTGGAGTTACACTTGAATCATTAGCAGAAACAACAACTGCAATTGCACTTATCATACATCCAATTTCATTTATTGTTGAACCACTAGGATACTTAACAGAACCCCATTTTGCATCATTTTGATAATAAACATTATATCTAATTCTTGTCTTTTCATTTCTATAATAAGACGCAGCATATTGTCCTTGACTATTAGTATTCTTTTGCGTACCAGTTTGTCCCTTATATTTATTAGGGTCAGTTGTAATTTGTGTTTTATTACCTTTATTTGGATCAATATAATTTGAATTTTGGCTTCCAATTTCATTAATAATTTCTGCTTGATTCCAGCAACTTGCTAAATCAAATTGTCCATCAAACATTCCCATTACTACATTAATAATCATTGGTAAAAAGAATAAAATAATTAACGCAATAAGCATATTTTTAAATAAACCCTTATATTTCTTTTCTTCTGGATTACTCATTAATTTAAACAAAGCAATTCCAGCACCAATAATTGCTAAAATAGGACCAACAATCCATAAAATATTCATAAACTTCTTAATTGTTGCTAAAATAGCAGCTAATCCTGGATCAGTACAACTTCCACTAATTTTTAAAATAAATCCTAACATTTAATCATCTCCATAAATACGACAAAGAAGCATCAATATCTAAGATGCTTCTATTAATTTATTATGCTTTAACTACCCAGAAAGTAGACATATCTCTTAGACCATATCTTCCTCCAGCAACTGGAGTATTAATAATTTGTCCATTAATTACTAACTCTGATGAACTTCCTCCATCCAAGTTAGCAGCATTGTAAGCCCCATATCTTTCCATAATATCTGTTAAGTCAACCATATCTGCTCCAAGACTTGTAGCTAAACGTCCATTAATTACTAACATTAATACAATACCATCTCTTCTTTGACCAATAGCAGTACGAGGAGCAATTCCCCATCCACCATTTCCTCTAATAAATGATCTCTTACCATTAACAATTAAATAAGGTCCAAATTCAACAGCATCTCTATATCCTGTAGCAATTGCTTGAGCTTTACTCATATTACCTAAAACAAGTTTATTTTCATGTGTAAATCCAATGAATCCTCCACCCATTCTAGCATCTGCATAATCACTTACTACTTGTCCATTAGAGAAAACTGTTCCATGTGGAAGTGCTCCGTTTGAATTCCAATCTGGATCATAGAACCCTCCAGCATTCATTGCAATTATAGCATTTTCTCTTTGAGAAACAGTTAAAATATCTTGTCCTCTTTTACCTAAATAAGCAGTAGTAGCAATGCTAATCTTTGAAGGATCATATAATACTACTAAAAATCCTTTATATGTAGGTCCAGTAATTTCAATTAATTTATACAAATCATTACCCGGATCCTTTTGTAAAACTGCTTTTTCATATTCATTTCTATAAATTGTTGTTGTATATTGTTTAAATTGAATTGCATCAGGATTACTAATATCACCAGATTCAATAATACTGTTTGACTCTAAAACTTCTTGAATAGTCTCATCACTATAAAACCAAGTTGCTAAATATTGATGACTCATTGTAGTCATTGCACTTGTAATCCAGAAATTTCTAAATCCTGCCCAAGGTCCATAAAAGATAAATAAGAAACTCGCAACACCAACCACGAAAAGAGAAGTTAATGTTACTGCACATTTCTTCTTAAAAGACCATTTTTTCTTTTCTTTTACAACTTTTTCTTTTTTAATTTTTTCTTTTCTTTCGCGTTTCTTAAATAACTTCATACTTACTTCACTTCTTTTCCGTCAAATGCTCCATCTTTATTAAAATCAATATAATCTTTTTTTGATTCATATTCTACTAAGGCTAATGTACTTCCTACAGCGGCTTGTTGTTCATTAAATGTCTTAATTGTATTATTATATACACCTACATCTCCAACAAAATAATTAACAACTTGTTCATAAACTAATTTATAATCTTGACACTTACTATTAACACTACTATCTGGATAATAAACATCTTTACATAAACCATTCATAGTTTTAACTTGTTTATCAATTGAATCAACAATACTTTCATAATTACTAATTCTTTCTTTAAGCATTGGATCATCATTTGCTAATGTATCATAGAAAACATTTCCTAAATATTGAGTATATAAAGCTTCTCTTGCTTCTTCAAAAGAAGTAACACTTTTATTAAAACTTTCAAACTCATCATTTACTACTAACATTCTTTCTTGAGTTGCTTCTCTATCTGCTTTTAAAGATACAACAAAAGCACATACTGTTCCCGAAATAATCATCACTATACTTATCATTAATATAGCTACTGCTAACTTTTTAGACTTCATTACTATCACCTGCCATCCATTTTATCAAAAAAAACACAAAAAGTACACCCCTACAACAAAAAAATATCTAAATATTTTAGATATCTTTTTCGGTTTCTTTAGCAATATAAATTGGTCTTTTTTTAACTTCCAAATAAATCTTTGATAAATACATCCCCATAATACCAAAGAAAAACAATTGTAAACCACCCATAAACATAATCATACAAGCAAGTGATGGCCATCCACTGACAGGATCACCATACGCTAATGTCTTCCAAATAATTACAATAATTGCTATAAATGCTACTAAACAGAATATAAGTCCAATCATAGCAGATATAACAAGTGGTGTTGTTGAAAAGGCAAGAATTCCTTCTAATGCATATTTAAATAACTTAATAAAATTAAACTTTGATTTTCCAGCAACTCTTTGTGGTGGAATATAATCAATCCATTTCGTATTAAATCCCACAAAGCTAAAAATACCCTTTGTATATCTATTATATTCACCCATATCCACAATAGCATCAACCATTTTCCTTTTCATCAAACGATAATCTCTTGCTCCTGGTTGTTGTGGAACTGAAGAAATAATACCAATCAATTTATACCAGCAACTAGTAAAAAACTTTCTTAAAAAAGTATAATCATCATGTCTACTAGAATATAACGCAACACAATCATAATCTTCCTCTAAAAGTGTTTTATACATCTCTTTTAACATTTCTGGTGGATCTTGCATGTCCGCATCCATTATTGCTACATAATCCCCTGTCGAATTAGAAAGCCCTGCATACATACCAGCTTCTTTTCCAAAATTCCTCGAAAAAGAAATATAACGTACTCTTTTATCCTTTTTAGCAAATTCTCTAAGAATACTAAGTGTTTTATCTTTTGAACCATCATTTACAAATAAAAATTCAAAATCAACACCCTTCATATCTTTAGAAACATTTACTATAGCATCATAAAATACTGGTAAAGATTCCTCTTCATTATAACAAGGTACAACAATAGATATTTTATCCTTAGCCATAACTCACCTACTTCTTAAATACAATTAATTTACCAAATAAATAATTTAATATAATAACTAAAATATTAGTCATAATCTTTGCAAAAACTTCTGAAGAATTAATAACTTGTAATAATAAATACATTGCTCCCATATCAGCACCTAAAGAAATAACTCTACATATAAAGAATGAAATTAATTCTTTAACACTCTTCTTCTTATCTTTTGATTTACTTCCAAATACATATAATTTATTTGTAAAAAATGCAAATAATACAGAAACTACCCAAGCAATTAAATTGCTTAAATATAAATGAATATTAAAATGTCTTAATAAAAAGAAAACAAATATATTTACTAAAGTAGTTAACCCTCCAAAAAATAAATACGATAAAATTTCTCTACTCTTATTAAACCAAGAAGTATGATTATCTTCAATAATATAATCCTCTAATAATTTAATCATATTATTTGTATTACTTTTAAACTTATTAGCTTTAAATTTCTTTGCTTTTTCAATCATCTTACCAAGTTTACCAAAATCTTTTAATTCAAGAATATAACCTTGTTTTACAAACTCTCCAATTATTTGTTTTTGATGATCATTAGTATGTTCTTTAAATTTCTTTAATCTTGCTGCTGCAATAACAGTTTTACCTCTCTTAATACCAGTAAGAATATTTCCTACTCCACCATGAGTTATAAGTAAACTACATTTTGCAACAATTTCATTAAATTCATCTGTTGGCATTAAATCAAAAATTTCCATATTCTTTGATTCATATTTTGTATGACCAGCTTGAACAATAACTTTTTCTTTAATAGTTCCTTTTTCAATTTCTCTATCAATAGCTTTTAGTAATCTTGAGAAATCCTTATCTTGAGTTCCTAGTGTAAC